>NZ_LKCP01000050.1:0-80921 GCF_001518755.1 Bacillus sp. AM 13(2015)
CTGGCGCAACGGGTATTACTGGAGCTACTGGGTCTACCGGGGCTACAGGTATCACTGGTGCAACGGGTATTACCGGAGCCACCGGACCTACCGGCGCAACGGGTATTACTGGCGTAACGGGTAGCACTGGAGCTACCGGACCTACTGGCACCACAGGTATTACCGGGGCTACCGGACCTACTGGCGCTACGGGTATTACTGGAGCTACTGGGCCTACCGGCGCCACAGGCATTACAGGTGCAACTGGTCCTACTGGCGTGACAGGTGTTACTGGTGTCACTGGGGCAACTGGAACAGGTGGTTTTACAGATACTGCACTTTATGCTGCTAATAGTTCTGGACCTACCATTGTTACTGTAGCCGGTGGAACGAATATTCCTCTGCCAAACTTTCAAAACATTACTGGTTTTACGGCAAACGGCACAAGTACTGTTTTTACCGTTCTGCAAACTGGTAAATATTATATTACGTATCAAGTCAACACCACTACAGCTCTTTTGATTAGTACACGTTTGCTTTTAAATGGAGCAACTACTATTTCTGGTTCTGTTCAATCACCTGTTATCTCAACTTCATTTATCAACAACACTGTTATTGTTAATTTAACAGCTGGAAGCACTATTTCACTGCAGTTTTTTGGGGCAGTTGTCACAGCTATTTTAGTTGGCGGGGGCGGTGCTGCAGGAGCAGCCTTGACCATTATACGGCTAAGCTAAACGAAAAAAGAAAGGCTTTTTCAGCCTTTCTTTTTTATGTCTTCTATTACATTTATACACTGTTCAATATCATCAGATTGCAAAAGGTGAAAAACAGATTGGATGATTGAAAACTCTAAATTCCACCATTCTAATAACTGCAGTTTTTCGATTATTTCGGATGAAAATCGATATTTCATGAGCTGCTGGGGATTTCCTGCGGCTATTGCATATGGAGGCACATCTTTTGTGATCACACTATTTGCTCCTATCACAGCCCCGTTGCCTATACATACTCCGGACATAATCGTCGCACCATATCCAATCCATACGTCATGTCCAATATGAACATCCCCCTTCGATTTTGGGTGTCCTTTAATATGTGCAGCTTCTTTGAAAATTTGATTAAATGGATACGTTGTGACCCAATCTGTACGGTGTTCCCCGCCTAGAAAAATTTTCACTTCGTTTGCGATGGAACAAAACTTCCCAATATGTAATGTCGTTCCTTCCCCCCATGTCAGCACTTGGAAATCTGGTCCGGCATAAGAAAAGTCACCGATATTGTACGAGCTTAGTTCACTTCTTTGATTCAAAAACATAGAAGATCCGGCCTCCTTAAAAGTGATAGATCTTCGTATGTATATGCTACTTTACGCCTTCACATTATGATTGAACAAGCGCTACAATTTGTTTTTTCTTCCATACGAGCTGATAGTAGCTGTATTGGAGGAGTAAGTTCACAAAGAACGCAGCAGGGTAGCCAATCCATATTCCCTTAATGCCGAGGGATGTATAATGTGATAGCACATAGGCGACTGGTACTTCTACAAGCCAAATGGAACAAATACTAAAGATCGTCGGCCAAAGAACTGTCCCGCTTGCTCTCATTGTGGCTGCAACAATTTGGGCCGTTCCAAAAATGAGATAGCTCCATAGTGTAATGACAACCAAACTATAGGCAATGTCTATCGTCTTAGGATCTGTTAAAAAGATAGATAAAATCTGCGGTGCAAAAATATAAACGAAAATAATGATACATCCGCCTATGGCGAAGTTAAGTCCTAACCCAATTTTAATGACATCTTTCAGTCGATTCATATTCCCTGCACCAATGAATTGTGCTGCAAAGATTGAGACCGCAATGCCAAGACTCACTGCCGGCATCTGCACATAACTCACGACTTGATTGACAACACCATAGGCAGCTGTCGCCTGTGATCCATAATCGTTGACGAAAGAAATAACGGCAATTTCTGATAAAGAAATAAGGATCATATTAATGCTTGATGGGATACTGAGCTTTAATAACGTTTTTAATAGATCCCCTTTCATCAATAAATGCTTTCTCACCGATGCATCAATACGAAGTGGATGTTTTGTCTTATATAAGTAGATATGTAGAATGATAAACGTCACAATTGTTGAAATCACTGAAGCATACGCAGCGCCATATAAGCCGAACGCCGGTAGTCCCAGCCAGCCAAATAATAAAATGGGCAGCATCAGAATATTCGTTGCCGTACTAATCATTAAGAAATAAAAAGGTGTTTTCGAATCCCCTGTTCCCCGCAAGAATGTTGTATAAACAAAATAAAGAAATAAGATCGGCATTGAGATGAATAAAATTCTGGCGTAAGCCGCACTTTCCTCCACGATATTAGCAGGTGTTCCCATGAGGTTTAAGATGTCTGTTGCGAAAAAACCTCCAATGATCGCTAAAGAGACGCCGATCAAAAAAGTGAATGAAAGCGTTGTGCCAATGATTTCTTTTAATTTCTGTTCATTTTTTGCTCCATACGCCTGTCCAATAAGGATCGAGCTTCCCGATCCAATTCCAATGGAAAAAGAAACGAGCAAAAAGAAAAGCGGAAAGAATGCAGAAATGGCAGCTACTGCATCCTCTCCAATCCATCTTCCGACAAGAACAATGGACACTAACTGTCCGATCGATTGCAAAATATTGCTTAGCAAAAGCGGGATGAGAAAAATGGACATGGTTTTTACTAAAGATTGATTGTTATCTAACGTCATGATGGTTCTCCTTCTCTCTCTAAATCTAAAGGTTCTCAGCTAATATGCTGACAATACGGTCTTCTATCTCTTTCCCTTTTTCGTCATCAACAAGGTGATTTAATAAGATGGAAAAAGCGAGCGTTTTTCCGCCCTGCGTGTCAATATATCCAGAAAGTGTGCTGACCGTTGTTAACGACCCTGTTTTTGCACGTACTTTTTCTAGTGTAGCTGGTTCTTTCAATCTGTTCCTTAACGTGGCCCCCACCATTCGTTCACTCGCCCCTGCTAAAGGGAGCGCATGTTCATAGGTTTTAAACCATTTTTCCTTTTGAATGTTTGTCAAAAATAAAGTGAACTGGTTAGCAGAGACAAGGTTAATAGGTGATATCCCCGATCCGTCACGCAAAACTGCAAGCGAAGGATCGATGCCAAACGCAGGAAGCCGTTCATTCATGACGTCCAGCCCAGCTTCAAAGCTCCCTTTGTTCTTCACTTTTTTGCCTAGTTCCTTTAGCAAAATTTCTGCATGTGTATTGTTGCTTAATTTCATCATAGGAACGAGCAGCTCTGATAATGGCATCGATGTATGGGAGGCGATTTTTTTGGCTTTTTTAGGAACTTGTTTTGCTTTCAGTGGTCCTTTTACTTGAATGCCTTCCGCCTTTAACGCTCGTTTCATTAAGTCTAAAGCATAGGCGGCCGGATCCCATAAAGCGACCCATTGTTTAGATGAGCTTGCTTTAACCGGAATGGTCCCAGTTAACGTAATCTTGTTGGTTCCGTGAGAACGCTTAAAAGAGATTTTCTTTTTTCCGCCTTCAGGAACTGTTTTCACTTGATTGATGACTTGAGCGACATCCGTCTTCGGGATCATCTCATATGCGGCTTTCTGTCCTGCTTTTTTTCCTGGTTTTACTTCGAGAATTACGGTCCCTGCATCATAATCTTGATTCGGTGAAGCCGTGAGAGCAGAAATTTGTGCCCCGTAATATTGATCCTCATCACTCCAAGGCAGATCAATGGAGTATCTCGTGTCATCAAACCAAGTGTCATCTGCCGCAAGCTGTCCGCGAATGGTATGTATTCCGGCCCTTTTGACTTGTTTGGCAAGTGCTGCAAAATCCTTCTCTAATAAAGTCGGATCGCCGGTGCCGCGAAGATAAAGGCTGCCATGTAACGTTTTCTTTTGAATGGAACCATCCATCCAGATGTCTGTAGGGAATGTGTGTGTTTCTCCAAGTATATCAAGTGCGATGGCTGATGTGAGCAGTTTCATATTAGAAGCAGGAGTAAGACGAATATCGGCTTGATGTTCATAAAGAAGAGAGTTGTCAGAAGTATCGCGGACGCTGATGCCAGAGATCGCGCCCTCTAAATCAGGTGCTGTTCGTATGAGTTCGTCTAAAGCGGTCATCCAAGCCAGTGAATCGTCACGAGCTGTGAGCTGTTCATCTTTCGCTGAAAAAGGAAGAAATAAAATCGACAGGATACATATTTGTAAAAACATGAGCTGTGAAAAACGCTTCACGTAATCCCTCCTTATTGTAGCCGCCAAATTTAGAAGAATATGTTCATTATACACAAAAGAACGTTTGTTCTCAAAGGTTTTTTAAACAGAAAAGTCAGCTTTCTTTGACGAAAACTGACAAGCCCTTTACCTGTTTTCTGGATTCCAACCATCGGCTCCGCCAAGAACTGCTTGAACCGTGATCTGACTTGCTTCGTTATTGGTTAAAATAGTTGACCATTTTACGCGGTTTGCTGGACTGCTCCCTGCTCCTGTCGATCCAAATTCTTTATACCTGGCCGTTCTTTCGTTGTCACGGTTATCCCAGTTATGCCATCCCTCTGCTTTTATATGGTCATCCATTTTTGTATGGAGGAATGTCACAGCCGAATAAGGTCTCCACGGACGTCCTAAATAAACCGATTGCGCAGCTGCCGTTCCCTTTTTCAACGTAGAATCTATGAATACGTAACCGTACCTTTGTGCTTCTGTTGTGGATGCTGCAGTAATATACCCATTTCCAAGGCTTTTTATTTCAGCTCTTTTAAACACAGCCGTGGCTGATCCAAAAATAAAATCGACCGTGCCCTCGATATAGCAGTTTTCATAATATTGCCGCCCTGTGCCTGTTGCATAAAGTGTATCTTGATAGCCTAACACACGTATTTGTTTGAACACAGCCCGGTCGCCAGACACATACAGCGCCACCGCCTGACCAGCATGTCTGCCAGCTGTATTTTGGAAGGTAATATTTTCTGCATAAAAATCGTTTGCACGAATCATTGTGCTTGAGCTATTGGTTGTACTCCCAGTGCTTGCATTTGTGTCATCATACGTAAGGATCGTTTTGTGCTGGTTTTCACCGATAAAAGATACGTGTGGTTTATTTTGCGGAAGCAAAATTTTTTCTCTATATACGCCATTTTTAATATAGATCGTTGCCCGCTGTTGATTGTTTGTTGGAATCGCATCAATTGCAGACTGAACGGTGCGGTATGCCCCGCTTCCCTTTTGATCAACGACAAGGACGCGGTTATGCCCTGCTTCTGCTGCTTGAAGTGAAGTTGGGTCAAAAAGAAATAAAGACAAGACCATGACAATCCATACGTTTCTATATTTCATCACATATCTCCTCCTCATTTTGTGAACGTTTTCATCAAACATTCTTTTTGATCCTATTCCATACACACGCAAAAAAACACCCACGTTTTTATGTTGTGGATGTTTTTTTAGATTTTTCATATTGCATCGCATAAATTCCTTCATTTTCAATCCATTCACAAAAGAGAACGTCTCGATAAGAGGAAATATGCTGCTTTTTTAATTGATCACTCAGCCAGGATTCATCAAAGCCGGCTTCTTGTAAATCATCTTTTAAAATTTCGCCGTCAATAATAAACGTTCTAGGCAATTTCACTTCTTTTCCCTTCACGTTCACATCTTCTGCTGTGGCTGGTGCGTATTTCATTTTCGGAAGAACACTGACAGAGCCGTCAGTTTCCAAAATGGCATATTCAATTTCATTCAGGGCAAAATGGCCTTTTGCGCGAACCAGTGTCTGCAGCTGATTGATATCAAGCATATTCCTCTTCAACCGGTTGTAGTGAATCTTCCCCTTATCAATCACAAGCGTAGGTCTTCCTTCTAAAAACGCACGAATGGACTTAAAGCGCTGTGAAAGCCATTCAACTGTATATATGAGAACGCCCCATACCGCAACAGCAAATAAAATGTGCTGAATCTTGACTTCTGGGTCAAAAATGGCGTTTCCGACCATTTCGCCTAAAATAAGTGCAGAAATGAAATCAAACGGTGTGATTTGTGCAAATTGTGTTTTTCCTAATAATTTTGTAATTAAAAATAAAGCAAAAAATCCAATGAAGAGTTCAGTCAAAATATTAACGAACGGCACAAAAGTTCCTTCCTTTCTTACTGCATTTATAACAGCATATACATGAAAGGAGGGATCTAAACGTGTTCGTCATTTCCATCAATGCATCATTCTTCATCTCTATCTCCAATACATAAAAAGCCATGACCACACTTCGGTCATGGCTTTTCTTTATATTGTAACACCCTTTGTTTGACCTATTTTGGCAGAACCGAACTCCCCATTAAATAACGGTCTACCTCGTGCGCCACTTGTCTGCCTTCATTAATTGCCCAGACAATCAAGCTTTGCCCGCGTCTTGCATCTCCCGCTGCAAATACGCCTTCTACATTTGTTGTATATTCCCCATACTTTGCGTCAATGCGATTGTTTTTGCTGTCCACGCCAAAGTGTTTCACAAGCGGCTGTTCAGTTCCCTCAAAACCAATTGCAATAAAGACGAGCTGAGCAGGCCATACCTTCTCTGTCCCTGGAATCTCATGAAATTCAAACTTCCCTTGTTCGTTTTTCACCTTTTCCATTTGAATGGTATGAAGCTCTTTTAATTTCCCATTTTTATCTGCCACAATTTTTGTGGTTTGAATTGAATATTGACGCGGATCTTCTCCGAATTTTGCTTGTGCTTCTTCATAAGCATAATCCAGTGAGAAGACATAAGGCTGTTCTGGCCACATGTTATCCCCTACACGTGTATCTGGAAGCTTTGGATGCTTCCCGAATTGAACAACACTTTTTGCTTTTTGGCGAAGTGCAGTTGCGACGCAGTCAGCGCCTGTATCTCCTCCGCCAATCACAATCACATCTTTCCCTTTTGCGTCAATAAAGTTTTTGTCTTTGAATCCTGAATCAAGCATGCTTTTCGTTGCGAGTGTTAAATAATCCATTGCAAGGTGAATCCCTTTTGCTTCCCTGCCTTCAATTAACAGGTCACGCTGCTTTTGTGCACCTGTACAAAGGATAACCGCATCAAACTGCTCTTTCAGTTCGTCGGCAGTGATATCCACGCCGATTTCTGTGTTTGTCACAAAGTCAATGCCTTCTTGTCTTAGCAATTTGACTCTTCGCTCGACCACTTCTTTGTCGAGCTTCATATTTGGAATCCCGTAAGTCAGCAGTCCGCCAAGGCGGTCAGAACGCTCGAACACTGTAACAGCGTGTCCTGCTTGGTTTAATTGATCAGCACTTGCAAGTCCTGCTGGTCCTGAGCCGACAATGGCAATTTTCTTCCCTGTACGGCTTGAAGGGATCCTTGGCGTGATCCATCCATTTTCAAAACCTTTATCAATGATCGTGCGTTCGATATTTTTAATCGAAACAGCTGGATCATTAATAGCGACTGTACATGAACCTTCACAAGGCGCAGGACATACTCTCCCAGTAAACTCAGGGAAATTATTTGTTTTTTGCAGTCTTTCGAGCGCTTCTTTCCATCGTCCGCGATAGACCAGGTCATTCCACTCTGGAATTAAATTGTAGATCGGGCAGCCAGACACGCCGCCCCTGATCTCCATACCAATTTGACAAAACGGTGTTCCGCAATCCATACATCTAGCGCCCTGCTTCTTCAATACGTCATCTGTATAAGGAGCTGAATATTCTTTCCAGTCATTTTGACGAGTGAGAGGGTCACGTTCATTTGGCTTTTCTCTTTTATATTCCATAAAACCTGTTGCTTTGCCCATTGTCCTCTCCCCTTTCTTAATGAGCGAGGGCTGCTTTTTGCCCGTTTGCCGTTTCTTGATTTTTCGGTTTTGTATTTGCTTCAAAGGCAAACATCACCGCTTCTTCATGACTGAGGCCCGCTTGTTTTTGTTCTTCGATGCTTTGAAGCATCATTTTGTAATTTCTCGGAATGACTTTGATAAATTGATCCTTTTCTTGCTCCCAGTTTTCAAGAAGTGCTGCTGCTTTTGAGCTGTTTGTATAATCAAGGTGTTCCTTGATCATTTGCTTCACTTCTTGTTCTTCTTCATGATCTGTGAGCTTTTCAAACATGATCATTTCCATGTTGCACATTCTTTTGAACTGTTTGGCATCCGATGTATGGATGTAAGCCACACCACCAGACATACCTGCACCAAAGTTTTTCCCAACGTCTCCTAAAATGACGACACGTCCGCCAGTCATGTATTCACAGCCGTGATCTCCGATTCCTTCAACAACCACATGTACACCTGAATTACGAACAGCAAATCGTTCACCAGCACGTCCGTTAATATAAGCTTTTCCGCTAGTTGCACCGTAAAATGCGACGTTTCCTACAATGACGTTTTCATGTCCATTTTGTACAAAATGATCAGAGGTTTTAACAGCAATTTTGCCTCCTGAGAGTCCTTTGCCGATATAGTCATTTGAATCACCTGTTAAATAGAGAGACATACCCTTTGGCACAAATGCGCCAAAGCTTTGTCCAGCTGAACCAGTGAATCTTAGTGTGATCGTATCCTCTGGCAAGCCCTCTTCCCCGTAGCGCTTAGACACTTCACTGCCAGTGATGGTTCCGGCCACACGGTTGATATTGCGAATGCTCAATGATAGATCAACTGGTGTTTGATGATTCAGCGCTTCTTGTACATAAGGAAGGATTTCATTCATATCCAGCGATTCATCAATTTTATGATTTTGCGGTGTTCTGAATGTCCGCGCTCCTTCTGGCTGATAAAGCAGTGTTTCAAGGTTTAGCTGCCCTGCTTTCCAGTGAGCTTTTGCTCGTTCACTGACCGCTAGGACGTCCGTGCGACCAATTAATTCATCCATTGATGTAAAGCCGAGTTCTGCTAAGATTTCTCTTACTTCCTCTGCAATAAACATCATGAAGTTCACAATGTGATCAGGGTTACCCATGAATTTTTTGCGAAGCTCTGGATTTTGTGTGGCAACACCGACCGGGCAAGTATCTAAATGACATGCTCTCATCATTACGCAGCCCAGCACGACAAGTGGAGCTGTCGCAAAGCCATACTCTTCTGCTCCTAAAATCGCAGCCATGACAACGTCGCGGCCAGTCATTAACTTTCCGTCCGTTTCAAGAACAACTCTCTCGCGAAGACCGTTTAGCACAAGGGTTTGATGCGCCTCTGCCAATCCAAGCTCCCAAGGAAGTCCTGTGTGTTTAATACTCGTTTTCGGTGAAGCTCCTGTACCGCCGTCATAGCCGCTAATGACAATGACGTCTGCAGTTCCTTTTGCTACACCTGCTGCGATCGTGCCAACGCCTGCTTTAGATACAAGCTTGACACTGATGCGTGCATCACGGTTTGCGTTTTTCAAATCATGAATCAGCTGTGCCAAATCCTCAATGGAATAAATATCATGATGCGGCGGTGGTGAAATTAATCCGACACCTGGCGTAGAACCACGTACATCGGCCACCCAAGGATACACTTTATTTCCTGGAAGCTGTCCGCCTTCTCCCGGCTTTGCCCCTTGCGCCATTTTAATTTGCAATTCATCTGCATTGACTAAGTAATGACTTTTCACACCAAATCGGCCAGAAGCGATTTGTTTAATGGCGCTTCTGCGGTCATCACCGTGTTCATCTACTGTAAAGCGGGCAGGATCTTCTCCGCCTTCTCCGCTGTTACTTTTACCGCCAATTCGGTTCATCGCAATCGCAAGTGCCTCATGCGCTTCTTTACTTAAAGATCCAAATGACATAGCACCTGTCTTAAAGCGGCGCACGATGGATTCAGCAGATTCAACCTCTTCCAGACGAACCGGCTTTTGTTTTGGCTGAAATGCAAACAAATTTCTGAGGAAGCCGATTCTTTCTTCATCCGCTGCCTTTGTATATTGTTTAAATAGGTCGTAATCTTCATTACGGCATGCCCACTGGAGCGTATGGATCGTTTTTGGATTAAAGGCATGGTGCTCTCCATTTTTTCTCCACTGGAATTCACTGCCTGATTCAAGTGTCTGGTCAGTTGCTGCTTGGTACCCTGCTTCATGACGAAGTTTTGCCTCATGAGCAATGGTGTCAAGATCAATCCCGCCAAGCTGAGAAGCTGTTCCTGTGAAATACTCTTGAATGACGTCTTCACTAATCCCGACTGCTTCAAAGATTTGTGCGCCTCTATAGCTTTGCACAGTGGAAATCCCCACTTTGGACATGACTTTGACGACACCTTCTGTCACGCTTTTACCAAACTTTGTAACAGCTTCATCAAAGCTGATCGAAATCGCTTCGTCTGCAATTAGCTGTTTGTACGTTTCATAGACAAGGTAAGGATGGATCGCATCTGCCCCATAGCCAATCAGTGCGGCAAAATGATGAACCTCTCTCACCTCTCCAGATTCAACGATCAGACTGACCTTTGTCCGCAGACCTTGACGCACAAGGTGCTGATGAAGTGCACTTAGCGCAAGAATTGGTGGAATTGGTACTTTTTGTTCTGTCATTTCACGATCTGAAAGGATTAATAAAGAGACACCTTCTCTAATCGCTTTTTCTGCCTCTTCAAACATCGCATCCAGTCCGCGCTTTAAATCATCGGTGAAAAGTGTATGAATTGTTTTGCTTTTAAAGGCATTATGAACAATTGTTTTCAAGCCGTTAAATTGTCCGCTCGTTAAGACCGGAGTATAAAGTTTAATTCTTCGGCATGAATATTCATTCGGATGTAAAATATCGCCTTCGGCACCTAACCAAGTCATGGTTGATGTCACCAGCTGCTCACGAATGGCATCAATCGGCGGGTTCGTGACTTGTGCGAACAACTGCTTAAAATAAGAAAACAGAGACTGCGCACGATCTGATAACACAGCAAGCGGTGTGTCACTTCCCATTGAACCAATTGGGTCCTTGCCTTCCTCTAGTAAAGGAATTAAATACTTTTGAATGTCTTCGTACGTATAATGGAACGCACGCTGACGTGTCAACAAATCATCCATTATACTAGAATTTTCTGAATTTTCTTCCGAGCGATTGACGTGGACCATTTCTTCATCGAGCCATTTTTGATAAGGAAGTTCATTTGCAATGGTTGATTTCACTTCTTCGTCAGAAATAATTCTTCCTTCTTCTAAATCAATGAGTAGCATTTTGCCAGGCTCAAGACGATCTTTATACTTCACATCTTCTTCATTTGTGTCAATTACGCCGACCTCAGAAGAGAAAATGATATGATCATCATTCGTGACATAGTATCTAGCCGGTCTTAATCCGTTTCGGTCTAAGATGGCCCCGATTTGTTTACCGTCCGTAAAGGAAATCGCTGTTGGTCCATCCCATGGCTCCATGAGAGAACTATGGTATTCATAAAATGCCCGTTTCTCTTTTGACATGTGCGTGTTTTCCGTCCAAGGCTCAGGAATCAGCATCATTGCTGTATGAGCAGGTGTACGGCCTGCAAGCACAAAGAATTCAAAGGCATTGTCTAAAATGGATGAATCACTTCCGTCTGCATTCAGCACTGGCAAAATCTTGTCTAAATCGTCTCCGAAGGCTTCAGATACGAATTGTTGTTCTCTTGCTCTCATCCAATTGATGTTTCCTCTTAATGTGTTGATTTCTCCGTTGTGAATTAAGTAACGGTTTGGATGGGCTCTTTCCCATGTAGGAAATGTATTTGTACTAAATCTTGAATGAACAAGTGAAAATGCAGAAACAAATGTTTCATCCTGTAGATCAAGATAAAAAGCATCGACTTGATCTGATGTTAAAAGCCCCTTATATACGATGGTTTGACTCGACAGGCTGACAAAGTAAAATTGCTTTTCCTCTTTTGTTCCCCAGTTCTCAGCCTGTTTACGGATGACATATAATTTTCTTTCAAATGACAAACGATCTGTGATGTTGTCGTTTGCTCCGATAAAGACCTGCCTCACAACCGGACAGCTCTTCGCTGCGACAGTACCAATTTTCCCAGCATCGACAGGAACCGTTCTCCAGCCGATTAATGTTTGACCTTCTTGTTTAATGAACCCGTTGATTTTCTGTTCGATGGCTTGACGCGTTTTTTCGTCATCATCTTTTGAAAAGAAGACCATTCCTACCCCGTAACGGCCCTTTTCTGGAAGTGCAAATTCTTTGCAGTTCTTTCTAAAGAAAGCGTCTGGCAGCTGTACCATTAAACCGGCACCATCACCTGTATACGGATCACTGCCTTGCCCGCCGCGGTGATCAAGCTGGCACAGCATTTGTAATCCCTTTTTGACGATGCTATGTGTCGCCTCCCCTTTTAAATGGGCGTACAGTCCGATTCCACATGCATCATGTTCAAATTCAGGACGGTAGAGACCTTGTGGTTGTGGTAGTTGATTATAAGTCATCGTTTCTCTCCCCCGTTTAAAAGATCCGTTTTTCACAGTAATAAAATCTCACAAACTCTGTAACTTATTTTAAGTTTTCAAATTGATATAAACAATATATAATTTAGATCAAAACAATCTCTTTTTGAGATAGATGGGTGTGAAGTGCAAAAATGGAGCTTCGTCAGTTACGTTATTTTGTAGAAGTCGCAGACCGTGAACACGTGTCAGAAGCGGCTGAAAACTTACATGTTGCCCAATCTGCCATCAGCCGGCAGATTGCGAATTTAGAAGAAGAACTTGGAGTGGCCTTATTCGAACGAGAAGGACGAAATATCAAATTAACGAAGATCGGCAGACAATTTTTAGATCATGTCAGAACTGCACTCAAAGCCATTGATTACGCAAAAGAGCAAATTGATGAATACTTAGATCCGCACAAAGGGACGGTGAATATTGGCTTTCCTACAAGTCTAGCAAGCCAAGTGCTCCCTTCTGTCATCTCCGCTTTTAAGCAGGAATATCCTGAGGTCGATTTTTTACTTCGTCAAGGATCCTATAAGTTTCTCATTGAAGCCGTTAAAAATCGTGATATCGATCTTGCCTTTTTAGGACCTGTACCGACAAACGATTCTCAAATAGAAGGAAATATTTTGTTTTCTGAAAGCATTTATGCCCTTTTACCGGTTAGCCACCCCTTTAGCGGACAAAGGAGCATTCATTTAAGTGATTTAAGAAAGGATCATTTCGTGTTATTTCCTGAAGGGTATGTGCTGAGACAAATTGCGGTTGATGCTTGCAAGCAGGCAGGCTATGAGCCTACCATTTCATCTGAAGGAGAAGATTTGGATGCCATAAAAGGTCTCGTATCGGCAGGTATGGGCGTTACCTTATTACCCGAAAGTGCCTTTTATGAAACAACACCGCGATTTACAGTGAAAATTCCGATCGATTTTCCTCAAGTGAGAAGAACGGTTGGCATTATTGCATCTAAAACGCGAGAAATGTCTCCTTCTGCCCATGATTTTTATGTGTTTGTGAAGGATTTCTTTTCTAAAATTGAACAATATAAATAATTCACTAAAACAAGACATTTCATTTGTAGAAATAATCCCTCTTTGTATATGATGGGTTACAGAACAAAAGACTATATGGAAGAAAGGTATTTGTATGAAATCAATTTTATCATTTTTAAAGCCGTATCGGCTGTCCGTTGTGTCCATTGTTATTCTCACCTTTTTAAGCAGTATGCTCCAGCTGTATTTACCGACGTTAACAGCAGATATCGTTGATGTCGGAATCGTCCAGGGAGATATTGCTTACATATGGAAGGTTGGCGGTTGGATGGTGGCTTGTTCTTTACTCGCCATTTTGCTCACCATTTGGAAGTCTTACTTGTCATCAAAGACAGCACTAGGCTTCGGCCGTGATATGAGAAGACAGCTGTTTGTACATGTCGAACAATTTTCATTAGAGGAATTTCAAAAGATCGGCACGTCTTCCTTTATTACAAGATCAACAAATGATGTGAAACAAGTCCAAGATGTGACGATCATGATTTTACAAATGATGACGCGGGCTCCGCTTATGCTTGTGGGAGGAATCATTTTGGCTGTTTCCAGGGATGCTGTCCTGTCTCTTATCTTTTTAGCAGCCCTCCCCCTTCTTGGCGGATTTATTTATTTGGTGTCAAGAAAAGCCATTCCGCTATTTGGCCAGCTTCAGAAAAAAACAGACCGGCTGAATTTAATTATGCGAGAATCTCTTTCAGGCATCCGGGTCATTCGTGCATTTAACCGTGTGGATGATGAAAAGGAGCGATTCCAAGAAGCTAACACCTCCTATAAGGATACTGGCCTTAGAGTCAACCGATTAATGGCTTACTTGTTTCCATTTATGCTGATCATCATGAACTTCACGAATATCGGTATTGTCTGGCTCGGGGCAAACCGAATTGATGCCGGAGAAATGGAAGTTGGGAATCTCATTGCCTTCATTCAATATGCGATGATGATTTTAATGGCACTGATTATGCTGTCGATGAGCTTTATTATGGTTCCAAGAGCACAAGCATCAGCTAAACGTATGAATGAAGTGTTAAACATGGAACCAAAGATTAAAGACAAAGAAGTGTCTATGACTGAGCTTCACGAGCCCGCACAATCCATTCGCTTTGAGGATGTGTCATTTTATTACTCAAATGCAGAGAAACCGGCCGTTCAAAACATCACGTTTGAAGCCAAAACTGGCGAAACAACAGCCATTATCGGAAGTACGGGTTCTGGGAAAACTACCCTTCTCCAGCTGATGACGCGCTTTTATGAAGTGACAGAAGGCCGGATTACACTAGATGGTGTAGACATTAGAGAGCTGCCACAGGAGAAACTGAGAAACCAGATGGGCTATGTCTCGCAAAAAGCTGTTTTATTCAGCGGAACCATTGCCGAGAATGTGCGCTTTGGCAATCAGGATGCAAGCGATGAAGACGTCTGGCAGGCGCTGCGAACTGCGCAGGCCGAGGAATTTGTTTTGCAAAAAGATGGCGGAATTGATGCAGAAATTGATCAGGGTGGTTCAAATCTATCGGGCGGCCAAAAGCAGCGGCTTTCCATTGCAAGGGCGCTAGTGCGAAAACCATCATTCTATTTGTTTGACGATAGCTTTTCAGCACTTGATTACAAAACAGATGCAAAGCTGCGGGCATCATTAGAAGCAGAAAAAGCACATGCAGCCCTCATCATTGTCGCTCAACGAATCAGCACAGTGAAGCATAGTGATAAAATCATTGTACTTGATGAAGGGAAAATCGCAGGTATCGGAACACACGAACAATTAATAAAGGATAATCTTGTGTACCAAGAAATTGTCGCATCACAGGAAGGTCAGGAGGTGAGCGAGGATGAGTAAGAAAATGTCTTCCGGCATGGGCCATAAAGGCGCCCACCCTAAAGGGCCAGCCGCAAAACCGAAGGAATTTAAGAAAACACTGCTTCGGTTGACAGGCTATTTAAAACCAAGAAAATTTCAGCTGATCATCGTCTTTATTGCAGCAATTGGTTCAACTGTCTTTAATGTCATTAGTCCAAAGCTGCTTGGGGATGCCACCTCTTCCCTATTTGACAGCTTTACGAATGGAACAGCTGTTCAATTTGATGTCATTTCACGAATACTTTTGCTGCTTGTCGTCCTGTACGTCGTTGCTTCTCTCTTTTCATTCGTTCAGCAATATGTCATGGCCGGTGTCTCTCAACAGACCATTGCTGAATTACGCCAGGAAGCAAATGACAAGCTCACACGTCTCCCCCTTCGTTATTTTGATAAAACAACCCACGGGGACACACTAAGCCGTGTGATGAATGATATCGATAATATTAATACATCGCTTCAGCAGGCGCTCACCCAAGTGATTACATCTGTTATTACAGTCATTGGAATTGTCGTGATGATGCTCTTCATCAGTCCGCTGCTTACGCTGCTTGTTTGTTTGACGCTGCCACTCAGCCTGTTTGCGATTCGCGGCATTACGTCATTTTCACAAAAGCATTTTAAAGCGCAACAAAAAGAGCTTGGGACGATCAATGGACATATTAATGAGATGTTCACAGGTCATCAGACAGTCCGTGCGTATGGCTACGAAAAGAAAGCGATCGATACATTTGATCAATTAAACGAAAAGCTATATGAATCCTCAAGGAAAGCGCAGTTCATTTCTGGTTTAATGATGCCAATGATGACCTTTATCGGGAACCTTGGCTATGTGGCAGTCAGTGTAGCCGGCGGGATTCTTGTCATTAACGGGAATATTCGTGTCGGGGATGTGCAGGCGTTTATCCAATACACACAGCAAATGTCTCAGCCGCTTGTGCAAGCATCAAGCGTCGCAAACTTAGTTCAATCAGCGATCGCTTCTGCTGAAAGGGTCTTTGAAATTCTTGATGAGGAAGAAGAAAGTACCGAAGAAGATGAGGCAATTGATCTTGCATCACTCTCAGGTGATGTGAGCTTTGAACAAGTTCAATTCGGATATGAAAAAGATCATCCGATTATTAAAGATTTGAATTTAGATGTGCAAGAAGGACAAACGGTTGCCATTGTCGGACCAACAGGCGCAGGAAAAACAACCATCATCAATCTTTTAATGCGTTTTTACGAATTAGATCAAGGCTCCATACGCATTGGCGATGTCAAAACAACTGATCTCAGCCGTCAGCAAGTACGAGAATTATTTGCGATGGTTCTTCAGGATACGTGGCTCTTTGAAGGAACGATTTACGACAACATTGCCTACGGCAGGCAGCACGTTTCCAAAGAGGATGTCATCAAAGCCGCCAAACATGCCTATGCGGATGATTTCATCCGTACACTTCCAGATGGATATGACACACTGTTAACAGAAGATGCCGGCAACCTGTCACAAGGTCAGCGCCAGCTGTTAACCATTGCCCGTGCCATTTTATCTGATCCAAAGATCTTGATATTAGATGAAGCAACAAGCAGTGTGGATACTCGGACAGAGATGCATATTCAAAAAGCAATGAATGAATTGATGAAAGGCAGAACGAGCTTCGTGATTGCACACAGACTTTCAACAATTAAGGATGCAGACCTCATTTTAGTTATGAAGGATGGAAGCATCATAGAAAAAGGATCGCACAGCGAACTTTTAAAACAAAAAGGCTTCTATGCAGATTTATATATGAGTCAATTTGCCGAAAATCAAGTTGGTTAACATCAAAAAAGAGGGTAAACACGCATGTCACATGCTGTCTACCCTCTTTTCAATTGTTATCTGCTCGCTTCTTCACTTTTACACTGAGCTTCGTTATATACTCTGCTTCATCTTTAGACATGAGCGAATGAATTAAATACTCCTCAAATACATCTCCATCCAGCAACATGCCCTCTTTCTCGATTTCATCTAATAAATGCGAATAAGCAGACTCAATCTCATCATATGTTCCTTGATCATACATCACCGCATAGATCCCGCCAGGTTTTTTCACTGCCCCCGGTCCATCCATTCGGCAGAACAGTTGATCTGACTGATGATAGTGGCGCTTACGAAACTGTTCTTTTTTTAAGACAGAACCATTTGCCGCAGCCCCTTTTATGCCAACTTCCTTTAAAAATTCCCCTACAATACGCGATATTTCTTCTACAGGTGTATTTAAGTCGATCGGGTTTGATGCACTTAGTATGACTGGTTCTTCTGGCAGCTCTTGAAACAGGACCTCCCCTATTTTCACAGTTGATAATTCATGCGTTGTCTCGATCACCCGCATAAGAAAAGCTTGGATATCTTGCAGCTTTTCAATCTCTTGTTTGACCTTTTCTACTTGGTCGGCCGCTAGGCTTTGCAGTCTCTCGCGAGAAGGTTCTGTGAAATATTGTTTTAACTCTTTGATTGGAAATTGAACAGCCCGCAAGGATTGAATCGCAATAAAATGGTCAAATTGCTCAAGTGTATAGTAACGGTAGCCATTTTCATGAACACCAGCCGGCTTAAATAAATCGATTTTATCATAATACAGAAGCGTATCTTTTTTTACATCAAATAGCTTGGCAAATTCTCCAGTGAAAAACGTTTTTTGCACATCATTGATCATGATGAAGGCTCCTTTCTTGACTATGGAGTTACTCCATCCTTTATCATAACATGCAGAAACACCATTACGCAGGGAAAGGATAAGAAAATGAACAAAATAACTCAACATGAAGTGACATTAGCACATGCAAATAAAGAAGATTTCCCTTCTATGAAAAAAGAGCTTCAGAAAGCTTTTACAGCTGGCGTGATCGATGCATTCGGCGATGCGCAGGATGGACCGATTCCACCAGATGAAGTGATTGATGAATCTTTTCATTCGAATGAACACATTGTTTATCATATTATGCTAAATGGTGAAAAGGCAGGCGGCGTTGTCATCAAAATCAACCAAGAGACACATCACAACTCGGTTGATTTGCTATACATCTCCTCATCCTCTCACGGCCGGGGCATTGGTCAGGCAGCATGGAAAGCCATCGAGGCGCAATATCCAGAAACAATTGTATGGGAGGTTGTGACCCCATATTTTGAAAAACGCAACATTCATTTCTATGTCAACAAGTGCGGCTTTCAAATTGTTGAATTTTATCACTTACACCATCCAGACCCAAACGCACCTCGTGAAGCAGATCAGGGCAATGGCCCTTTAGCACCTGAGGAATTTGAATTTTTTAAATTTGAAAAGGTGATGAAGAAAAACGGTTCAAACGGATGATAACGAGCATTTCTTTAAGATAAAGTTAAAAACACTACCTCATAAAAAGGTAGTGTTTCTTGAATCTTCTCTATCTTCTAATCTGACCGTCGCCACATAGAAGCAGCTTAGTTGTCGTGAGTGCAGGAAGTCCCATTGGCCCTCTTGCGTGGAGTTTTTGAGTAGAAATACCGATTTCAGCTCCATAGCCAAGTGCGCCGCCGTCTGTAAAGCGAGTCGATGCGTTATGATAAACAGCCGCCGCATCGACTTCGTTTAGAAACGTGAGTGCATGTTTTTCATCTTCTGTCACGATGGCTTCTGAATGCTTTGTGCCGTACTGATCGATATGGCTGATCGCTTCCTCGATTGAATCGACTACCTTTACCGCAAGATCAAGACTTAAATACTCATCTGTCCAATCTACTTCCCCAGCAGGAACCGCATGTGAAAAGTAAGACTCTGCTGCCTGATCTCCATGTACAGTGACACGGTGCTCCTGCAAAGCTTCATTTAATGAGGCTGCATTCTCTTTCAGCCAATCGCGATGAATAATCAGCGTCTCAAGTGCATTACATACAGCCGGACGATTCGTTTTCGCATTGATCACAATCTCAATGGCTTTTTTCACATTCGCGGTTTGATCAATAAAGACATGACAGTTTCCTGTCCCTGTTTCAAGCACTGGAATAGTGGATTCCTCCACCACTGTTTTAATTAAAGAAGCGCCGCCTCGCGGAATTAACACATCGATCCATTCTTTAAGTTGAAACATCGCCTGAACCGATGAACGGTCTGTTTGTTCAATCAATTGCACCGCATCACGAGGAATTGTTGTTTGATCCAATGCTTCATGAATCACACTGACAATGGCTTTGTTGGAAGAAATAGCGGAGGAACCGCCTTTTAAAATCACTGAGTTGCCTGCCTTTAAGGCAAGGCCTGCTGCATCGACAGTGACGTTCGGTCTCGCTTCATAGATCATCCCGATCACGCCGAGCGGTACTCTTCGGCTTTTCACATGTAAGCCGTTATCAAGAGTCCATTCATCCAATATTTCTCCAACAGGATCTGTTAATCTCGTCACAAGCCGCAAACTTTCAGCAAACTCATGAATTCTTTCTTCATTTAACATTAACCGATCTAAGAGTGCCTCCGAGAAGCCCTTTTCTTTCCCAGCATTTAAATCCTTTTGATTCTCCTGTAAAATGAAGCGGCTTTTTTGCTCTAACGCTTCTGCCATTTTAAGCAGCGCGTCATTCTTTTCCTCTGTCTGAAGTAAACTTAGTTTTTTTGAAACGTACTTTGCTTTTTTCGCTTTTTCTTTGACCGATGTGACAACTTCAGCTGTCAGTGTCATGGAATTCCTCCCTTTTGGTTAACAAACTGGAATCGATAAATCTAAATGACAAACAAATGCTTCAAGATCGACGACATGCACGATTTCATCTTGTAACAAGTCACTCTTACGTGCGAGTTCATCTGACGCATAATTCACAATGCCAAGCCCTATTTCTCTTTCATCTTGATCTAAAATACGGACGACATCGCCTTTTTTAAATGAACCTTTCACACTGACAATCCCATCAGAATCAAGACTTCCCTCTCGGTGCATGAGAAATTCCTGTGTTTTCTCTTGAACCACGATCTCACCTTTTGGTCCAGAATGAAAGGCAATCCACTGTTTCTTATAGTTCAGCGGCGCTACATTTTCGTCAGCGGTAAAATAAGTCCCGTCCTCTGTCCCATTGATCGCTTTGTCTAAAATGTGAGGCGTATCTGCTTTTCCTAAAAAGCCATTGATACCTGCGGCCATTGATATTTTAAAAGCATCGAGCTTTGATTTCATTCCGCCTGTACCTACACTGCTGCCTGCGTCTCCAGCAGCTGCTTCGATGTCTTCTGTAATGTCAGTGACTTCAAGAATTCTCTTTGCATTTGGATTTGTATGAGGATTATCTTCATACAAGCCATCAATATCAGATAAAATGGCAAGGAAATCCGCATCAATTAAGCCAGCTACTTTTGCAGACAATGTATCGTTGTCTCCAAACTTCAACCGATTGATCGTCACTGTATCATTTTCGTTAATAATGGGGATGATGCCTCGATCTAATAACACATTCATTGTGTTGCGCACATTTTGATAGCGCGTTTCATCAGAAAAATCACTTCTTGTGATTAAGAGCTGTGAGGCAATATAACCGTGTGATAAAAATAAAGTAGAATATGATTCCATTAAAAGCCCTTGCCCAATTGAGGCAGATGCCTGCTTTTCCGGCAGTGTTTTCGGTCTATCGATAAATCCTAGTTTTCGGTAACCAGCTGCAACCGCACCAGATGAAACCAAAATGACTTCGTGTCCCTCATCTTTCAGTTTCACAATTTGATTGACGAGGTTTTCTAGTTTTTTCAAACTAATCTCACCTTGAAAGCTAGTAAGAGAGCTGCTTCCGATTTTCACAACAATTCGTTTTCTCTCTTTATCTGCGTACACCTTATCACTCCTGCATCTGAATTCTATTTATATAGATACTTTTTGTTTTTGCTGATTGCTTATTTCTTTTGATCGATTGGCAGCATGTTTAACGGCCTGCTTGATCGCTTCTCCTCCGCCAAAATCATCTAATGCATTCAGTCCAGCAGCAGTTGTTCCATTTGGTGACGTAATTTTCTCTCTTAGGACTGAAGGATTTTCCTCTGTTTCTTGGAGCATTTTTGCCGCACCGAGGAGTGTCTGCGCGCCAATTTGGCGAGACAATTCCTTTGATAAACCTGCCTCTTCTCCTGCTTCTTCGATTCTTTCCATTAAGAAATAAAAGTAGGCGGGCCCGCTTCCAGCAATTCCAGTGAAGATATCCATTTGCTCTTCCTGAATGGTATAGACTTCGCCCATTTCAGATAAAAAAGCCTGACTTATGCTCATATGGTCGTTTTTCACATAACGTCCAGCAGATAAAGCAGTCGCTGATGCCCCGATCGTACTTGAGGTATTTGGCATGACCCTTATAACAGGCTGGCCTTCGTGCAGCATGTCTTCAATATACGATAGCTTAACACCTGCAAGGACAGACATGATAAGCTGATGTGGCTGAATACGAGATTTTAATGATTCCAGTGCTGCTTCAGCATCCTTTGGTTTCATGGCCAGGATCAACATATCCATTTCTTCAAAAGGAAATGAATCCATTGCGGCTGTTTGAATTCCGTATTGTTTCGTTAGTTCATTCAATCGATGTTGATTTTGTCTGTTTGTTGCGTAGATTTGGCCTAGCGGCATCTGTCCTGATCGCACAATCCCTGCAATCATTCCTTCCGCCATAGAACCTGCTCCAATGAAAGCAACTTTCTTTTGATCAATGATATTGATCCTCTCCCTTGTTCGCTTTTTGTTCGCGTTTTTCACACGTTAGTTATCGTAACATGATGAGAAATCGTGTCAAGAAAGAGCCAGCGCTTTTCAAAAGTCCCGAATGCATGGCGGACAGCTTGCTGTAAGTATGTTAGCCGTGTTTTTCAAATTCAGCGATTTAGATCAAAAGAACTATGATCATTTGAATCATAGGACCCTTTCGTTCGACTGAATTCCCCATTTTATTTTTGGTTTCGGTGACTTCAATTCTATTTTTTAGAAAGCGCTCTCATTTTAATCACTTTCTATTTTCCTATTTGGTGAATGTGCTTGAATCTTTCGATTAGACTATTGACATATTTTAGAAAACATGTCCGTTGAAATGATATTTTACTGGTGATACCGTGAAAGAGAAATCATGTGAAAAAGGAGCGTTCATAATGAAAGTGAAAGAAAACTATATCAATGTGATTCCAATGAAAGAAATCCGTTCTACCGATGACCTTCTTTTCCCATTCTCTATTTACAATGAGCTGCGTGCTGAAAGTGATATTAGATATGATGAGACAAGAAAGTGCTGGGATCTCTTTCGATATGCGGATATCCAGTCTGTTTTAAAGCAGCCTAAAGTGTTCTCTTCACAGCGGGGAAGAAGCACGTCTAAAACAAGTATTTTAACGATGGATCCTCCAAAACATACAAAGATGAGAGCGCTCGTGAATAAAGCATTCACTCCAAAAGCGATCAAACAATTAGAAGATAAGATCAAAGACCTGACACATGATCTATTAAATCAAGTCAAGGATCAACGTACGTTTGATATCGTGCAAGATTTAGCAGCTCCCCTGCCAGTGATGATCATCGCTGAGCTTCTCGGTGCAGAGGTGCAGGACAGAGAGCTGATTAAAAAACATTCTGATGCCCTTGTGGCAGGTGCTAAGGATGAATCAAAAGAAGCCATTCAGGCTGTTGTAGATATGCAAAAACGCGCTGAAGAAGAGCTGTCCATTTATTTTGCTCATCTGATCAAAAAACGAAAAGAAACGCCTGCGGATGACTTGATCTCGCTTCTCATTCAAGCTGAAATCGATGGAGAGCGTTTAACCGAGAATGAACTGCTTGGCTTTTGTATTCTATTACTTGTTGCAGGCAATGAGACAACGACCAATTTAATAACCAATGCCGTACGACTGCTGACAGAGCAGCCGGATATCGCTGAATCCGTTCGACAGGATCCCTCTCTTATTCCTCAATTAACTGAGGAAACATTGCGGTATTATCCGCCTGTTCAAGCCATTGGCCGAATCGCCGCAGAGGATGTTGAAATTGCTGGCGCACGCATTGAAAAGGGAGACTACCTCATCGGCTGGGTTGCTTCAGCAAATCGGGATGAACAGAAGTTTGAAGATCCAGATACGTTCCGGCTTGATCGGAAATCAAATCCGCATATGAGCTTTGGGTTTGGCATTCATTTCTGTCTCGGTGCACCGCTTGCCCGGCTTGAAAGCAACATTGCGCTTGACGTTTTACTCCATACGTTTCAAGACATCACCTGCGCTGCAGATCAGCTAATACCTATTCAAAGCACGTTTGTGTTTGGTGTGAAAGAATTTCCTGTACAAGTCACCCGTTTTTAAAAGTCCCTTTTTCAGGGGCTTTTTTTCATTTTCTTCAATTCATCATCTCTTTCTTACCTTCCACCTCCGAACATGCTAAAATAAAGTCCATACAAAGCGATAACGGAATGCAGAAAGGAAGCCGAAAACTCATGACCGATTATACAGCGATGAAAGACGGAATATTCAAATCAGTTTGTTCGTTAGATTGCCCGGATCAGTGCGGTCTTTTAATACATAAAGAAAATGGAAAGATCGTGAAAGTGCAGGGAGATCCGGACCACCCTGTCACACAAGGAAACATATGTAACAAAGTGCGTAATGTCACAGCCCGTTTATACGATGAAAAAAGACTGACCACTCCTTTAAAACGTGTTGGCCAAAAAGGCGAAGGTCAGTTTGCACCGATTACGTGGGAAGAAGCCATTGAAACCATTCGTCAAAAATGGACAAAGCTGATCGAAGAAAAAGGGTCAGAAAGCATTCTGCCTTACAGCTTCTATGGGAACATGGGCAATCTCAACGCAGAAGGAATGGACCGCCGCTTTTTTTATCGTCTTGGTTCAAGTCAGTTAGACCGGACGATCTGTCAGTCAGCGGGAACGACTGGCTATAAATATACAATGGGTGCAAGCATTGGGACAGACCCTGAAGACACCATTCATACGAAACTATTTATCTTTTGGGGCATCAATGCCGTATCGACCAATATGCACCAAATCACATTGGCACAAAAAGCGCGAAAGCAAGGAGCTAAGATTGTCGTGATTGATGTTCACAAGAACCAAACCGGCCGGATGGCAGATTGGTTCATTCCGCTTCGACCTGGTACTGACAGTGCGCTTGCCCTTGGCATCATGCATATCCTTTTTAAAGAGGAACGTACAGATGAAGCCTTTTTAGAGACTTACACGGTCGGCCATAATGAGCTGCGCGAGCATGTGAAGCAGTATGATCCAGACACAGTTGAGCGAATCACGGGTGTCCCTAAGGATGACATCATGACACTAGCTAGAATGTACGCTGAGACATCACCATCTCTCATTCGCATTGGGAATGGCTTGCAGCACCATGATAATGGCGGGATGAGTATTAGAACGATTTCCTGCCTCCCTGCCCTGACTGGTCAATGGCTGCACAAGGGCGGCGGCGCGATGAAATCAAACTCGTCTTTTCTTAGCTATAATGAAACAGCTCTTCAGCGGCCGGATTTATTAAAAGAACGCACACCTAGATCATTTAATATGAATCAGCTGGGAAGTGTGCTGACAAGTGCAGAGCCTTCCGTTGATTCTCTCTTTATCTACTCGTGCAACCCAGCAGTTGTAACACCTGAAGCGAATAAAGTCAGAGAAGGTTTGCTAAGAGAGGACTTATTTACAGTGGTTCATGATTTATTTCTAACAGAAACAGCGGCGTATGCAGACATTGTCCTGCCGGCGACATCTGCCTTTGAAAATGAGGATTTCTATACATCATATTGGCATCATTATATTCAAATTCAGGAGCCAGTGATAGAACGCTACGGAGAAAGCAAATCCAATACTGAAGTATTCCGCCTACTAGCTCATGCGATGGGCTTTGAAGATGAAGCCTTCCGAGAGACAGATGCTGAGCTCATGGAACAAGCTCTTCATCATCCAGAAAATCCGCATTATGAGGACATTTCATACGAAGCATTAAAAGAAAAGAAATGGATCAAAGCAAAACGTGGATCTTTCGAGGAATTAAAGCTTCAAACCCCAAGCGGGAAAATTGAGCTTTATTCTGAACAAATGAAAAAAGACGGGTATCCAGCACTTCCAACCTATGTGCCCCTTTATCAGGAAAGCGATTATCCGCTTACCTTTATACCGGGGCCAAACCATAATTTTCTGAATTCCACCTTCTCACTTCATGAAAAGCATCAAAAGCTTGAGAAATTTCCGAAGCTGCACATGAATGAACAAGATGCAAAGGAAAGAAAGATTGAAGATGGTGACATGGTGCGTGTGCTGAACGATCGAGGAGAATGTGAGCTTGTCGTGTCAGTCGGTCAAAATGTTTTATCTGGTGTTGTGGTCAGTCAAGGATTATGGGCAGATCAAAAAGGCAAAAAGCATTTAGTGAATGGATTAACACCTGATCGATTGGCAGATATGGGCGGCGGCGCGACGTTCTTTTCTGGAAGAGTGGAAGTTGAAAAATTATCATAGAAAAAGTAAAAGCCAGCAAAAAACTGCTGGCTTTCAGATTGTTGACAAAGGGCTAAAATGATTTTGATTTTAGCCCTTTGTCTTCTTTTCAGCGTGATAGAAAACCTTTGAAGTCTAGGAAGCTCGAGCACTGGAGCGGAGCGAATTTGACATTCGTGAGCACCAGCGCGCAGAGCTGACAACGAATGCGAGGGTTTGTCTACACGCTGAAAGCCAGCAAAAAATGCTGGCTTTTTTATCTGCTTTTATCGTCCAATAAACAGCTGGTTGGTCATCACATTCGCACTTCCGCTGCTTTGGTAGCCTTCTACAGTAAATGCCGTTTCATACATTTTACCCATTGGCATGCCTAAGCTTTCCCATTTATTAAAATGCGCACTGACGGAGACCGTTCCGCTTGTACGTTTTGTTTGACGTACACTCCAATATTGCTTGAAGGTCGCAATCCCGATAATGGAAGGCTGATTGACGCGGGTCGTTTCATAAATGTCATATGTGCCTCCATCGGCATAAAATGATCCTTTATACGCTCCTGTTGGACGATATGTGCCCCATGAATCAACAATGTAGTATTCTGCTAATGGAGATTGTGTCCAGCCATAGACACATAAATAGGAATTCCCGCCTGGGTTAAAGTTTGCGTTGTAGTTGATGGAGATGTTGCCAAGCTGATGATGAGTTTTAGTGGAATCAAACTTCTTTCCTTTCCGAAATAAAGCATTTCCGATACTGTTCCAGCCTGCAGTAAATGCCCCGCCGTTATTGAGTGTCATCGAGGTGTTTCCATAATCCTTCCATAATTCATAATCGTATCCGCTATGTGTACCCATTTCATTATTATAAATCGTTTTCGCATCAACTGGCACAGCCGTCAGTGTCAGCACAAATCCAATACACACCACAAACAATAGCCTCAATCTTTTCAAATTCATTTTCCATCCCTCTCCTTTTTTCATCCGTATTGTTCTGTCATCCCTAAGGTGAAAAAACCATCACCTCCTTTCATGCAGCCTTCTCAGTTAGATGGAACGATACTGCTTTAACCCGGCATGGATATCTCTTGTTTGTGTATAAATCCTTTGATACAAATGAAATAGATCAGCATATACTTCCGCATGCTGCTGATTTGGCTCATAAACAGCAGCTTGATGGATCAACTGATGGGCACATACTTCAAGTGACGGATACCATCCGCAGCCAACCGCAGCAAGCATGGCTGCACCTAAAGCAGGCCCTTGTTCATTGTCTAACTGGATGACGTCAGCCTGAAAAATGTCCGCTTGCATTTGAAGCCAAGTCCGGCTTCTCGCACCGCCGCCAATGGACACAATAGAATCTATGTTTTTTCCTGCCTGCCGGAATAATGCGATAGATTCATTCAGCGAAAAGGTAATTCCCTCTAACACAGCCCTGACAACATGTGCCCTTTCATGCCTACTGTCTAATCCTATCAAGCTGCCGCGAATGACCGAATCCGCATGAGGTGTTCTTTCCCCGACTAAATAGGGAGTAAAAAGCAATCCTTTCGCTCCTGGCGCAACATGAGCCGCACCTTCTAAAAGTGATTGGAACGATTCCTCAGGTGACAGTAAGTGTTTTGCCCAGTTAAGACTATATCCCGCTGAAAGGGTGACGCCCATTGTGTAAAAAGCGTCTTTTTTTGCATGATGAAACAAATGCAAATTCCCCTGAAGTTCCCTTTCATGATCTTCTTCATAGGAGAGAATGACACCCGATGTGCCGATGCTGCATAACGTGCGGTCAGAGGATAAGATACCAGCACCAATTGCTCCGCAAGCATTATCTGCCCCGCCGGCAAAAACCTTCACGCCTTCTTTCATCCCAACATCACGTGCAATGTGCGGCAAAAGTGTACCAACCTCCGCCTCTGATGTGACAAGCGGCGGGCAAATATGAGGAGAAATGTCAAATGCCTGACAAATCTCCTCACTCCACGTCTGTTCACCGATATTTAACAGCAAAGTGCCCGCCGCATCAGAATAATCAATATGGACAGCGCCTGTTAAACGAAATCTGACATAATCTTTTGGGAGTAAAAACATGTCGATTTGTTGATCAATATGTGGTTCATGTTCCTTTACCCATAGTAATTTAGGCAGTGTGAATCCTTCTAACGCCTGGTTTTTTGTGATCTTTTGCAGCCGGTCCCCCAGCTTTTTTGTCATGTGTTCACATTGTGCTGTCGTTCGTGTATCATTCCATAAAATTGCAGGGCGTAGCACTTCGCGAGATTCATTTAATAGAACCAACCCATGCATCTGTCCGGAAAAGCTGATGCCTTCGACTTGCCTTGAATGAACAGGCTGCTTTGCCATCAGTTCTTTCATCACAGCTATTGTCTGCTCTACCCAATCCTCGGGGTGCTGCTCACAATATCCCGGTTTCTCTTGAATGAGGCGGTACGGCTTAGAGGCTTCGTAGCACACCTTTCCGCTCTCATCGACTAATATCGCTTTGACCCCGCTCGTTCCAAGATCAATTCCCATCACATATTTCATGTTTTCACTCCTTCAAAACAGGTCCGCCCATTCAATTAATCTTCTAACAAGTATTGATTTAAACGGGCCTTCAGCTGTTCCTCTCTTCCCGATTCGTTTCTGATCAAAGGATGTTTCAGCGCATATTCTTCTAATGTATGAAAGTTTGCCTTCCCTTCTGAAATGTCACGTCCAATTCCTTCAGAAAAGCTGCGATACCGGTGCTTTATCACATCTTCAAACACACGATCTTCTATGAGTCTATGAGCGACCCGCAGTCCCTTTGCGAATGCATCCATTCCGGCAATATGGGCATATAAAATATCTTCAAGTTCAAAGGAAGCTCTTCTCACTTTTGCATCAAAGTTGAGACCACCAGCCCCTAGCCCGCCATTTTGCAAAATTTCATACATGGCAAGAGTTGTGGCATACAGATCGGTTGGAAATTCATCTGTATCCCACCCAAGAAGCGAATTCCCTTGGTTCGCATCAACAGAACCGAGCAGCCCATGAATTCTTGCGACACGCAATTCGTGCTCAAACGTATGGCCAGCGAGTGTCGCATGATTGGCTTCGATATTTAATTTAAAATGAGAATCTAATCCGTATTGCTTTAAAAAGGCGATGGATGTCGCTGCATCTGTGTCGTATTGATGAGTTGTGGGCTCCTTTGGTTTTGGCTCAATTAAAAATTGACCTGTGTACCCAATTTCTTTTGCATAATCAACAGCCATATGCAAGAAGGCCGCCATGTGATCAAGCTCTCTTTTCATATCTGTATTAAGCAGCGTATCGTACCCTTCTCGTCCACCCCAGAAAACATAATTTTCTGCACCAAGTTCTTTGGCAGTTTCGATGCCTTTTTTAACCTGTGCGGCCGCATAGGCAAAGACATCTGCATGACAAGATGTCGCAGCACCGTGTACAAATCTAGGATGCTTGAACATATTGGCCGTGTTCCACAGCAGCTTTACTCCGCTTTGCTGCATGTATTCTTTCATTCTTTCTAAAATGATGTCTAATTGTTGATTGGTCTCTTGAAGCGTCTCTCCCTCTGGCGCGATATCGCGGTCATGGAATGAAAAATACGGTACATCTAGTAGGTCAAAAAGCTGAAAAGCGACTTCCAATCTAGCTTTTGCTAAATCCATTCCGCTATAGGAGTCCCATGCTCTCTGCATCGTGCCAGTTCCAAACATGTCAGTTCCATCAGCGGTTAATGTATGCCAATAAGCGACTGAAAAACGCAGGTGGTCTTTCATCGTTTTTCCGCCAATCACTTCGCTTGGATTATAGTATTGAAAGGCGAGTGGATTTTTTGATTGTTTTCCTTCATATTGAATTTTGCTGATTCCTTCTAAGCTGTATAACGTTTTCATATTTGATTTAGCCATTCTTCATTCCTCCTGAGTACACTTTATAAGTTGATTCAACAAACTAATGATCAATGTATGAGAAAATCTCTTTGAATTTTCCATATTTTTTAGTTTTTTAGAAATATTTTCGTTATAATAAAGTTAAAATCATCTTTTTTATCGAATACATACGGAAAAAAGCAGCTCTTCTCAACTTAATCTAAAGACGAAACAAATGGAGTGGATAACGTGGATATCGCTGATCAGAACTTTGTAAAAAAAATAAATCAAAAACTATTATTAAAAGAAATTCTCCAGCATGCGCCCATTTCGCGAGCAAAATTATCTGAACGCACTGGATTAAATAAATCGACTGTTTCTTCTCAAGTAAGTACGTTAATGAAGGAACATCTTGTCTATGAGATCGGCCAAGGTGAGTCTAGCGGCGGGAGAAGACCGGTTTTACTGATGTTTAATAAACGTGCTGGCTGCTCCATCGGGATTGATGTTGGTGTTGATTATGTCAATGGCATATTAACAGACCTTGAAGGGTCCATTCTTTACGAAGAGCAGATCAAGCTCCCACCGAGCTCTCCTGATGTAACGATACGTAAATTAATTGAATTAATACAGCAGCTCATCACACAAATGCCCTCTTCCCCATACGGGCTCATTGGCATTGGTCTATGCATACATGGGTTAGTGAATGCAGATGAACAAATCGTGTTTACGCCTCATTCCAAATGGAAAAATGTTGATCTGAAAAAGCCGCTCCAAGACACATTCCAAGTTCCGATCTTCATTGAAAATGAAGCAAATGCCGGTGCATATGGTGAAAAAATCTTTGGTGCCGCTAAACACTATGACCATTTGATCTATGCAAGCATCGGCACTGGCATAGGGATCGGAATCATTATCAATCATCACTTATACAGAGGAGCGTACGGCTTTTCTGGTGAAATGGGACATATGACGATTGATTTTAATGGACCAACATGCAGCTGCGGGAACCGTGGGTGCTGGGAATTGTATGCATCTGAGAAAGCCTTGTTTCAGTCTCTTCAAACAGATGGTCAGCCCATCTCCCATCAAAACCTGGAACAGCTGGCCAAGTTAAATGATATGAGAACGCTCAATGCTCTGCGCAACTTTGGTTTTTACCTTGGCGTCGGCCTCACAAACGTTCTTCATACCTTTAACCCGCAAGCCATCATTTTAAGAAACAAAGTGATCGAATCACATCAGACGGTTCTACATGTGATTGGGGAGGAAGTATCCTCACGAATGGATACGCAATTCAGCTCACAGATAGAGCTGCTCCCCTCATCATTAGGACACAATGCACCAGTATTGGGGATGACATCTCTTGTCATAGAAGCTTTCCTGCAAGATGCCACCCTCACAACATGACCTATTTATTTTCCAATAAAGACAGCCCGTAGCGCGTTGTCTTTTTTTTATTCATCTGTTTCCTCGTAGCGAAAATAGTGAAAATCAGCAGGCAGACGCTCGCCGCTCGTATCTTGACACTGCATACCGACAAATGCTCCTGTAAAAAATCCCCCACCTCTAATGAAATCATCGGATAAATGGATGGATTCAAGCGGCACATCAATTTCCTTCCACTCTTTTTGATCAAAAGAATAAGAATATTTATATGTCTCTTTCTGAACGGTCACTTTTAAATAGACATAAGTGACCTCGTCTGGAATGATGATTTTATGTGTCAATGGCTGAGAAAAGGCAAGGTTTTCACAGACAGATAGCTCAAGCGTGCGCCCAAGTTCCTCATCATATGTCACCTGGAGTGCTGTCCAGTTTTCCGTATTATAATAATTCACAAGACCAGCGGCTTGCTGAAAGTTTTCTGGGAAGAACGAAACAGCTGTCTCTGCTTCAAAATAAAAGCTTTGCCAGCGCCTTGCAACAAAAGCTTGGGTAAACTTAGACGTTAAAGATTCGTGACCGAATAACCTTAAATGCTGAGGTTTCTCCGTTAACGAACCAATCTGATCGGTAAACGGAATTCTTAATGTTTGGAAGTGTCTATTTAGTGTTGATTCTTTAAATTCATCGACTGTATGATAGGTTGGTGCAAAAACCTTTTCTTCGATCTTTGGCGCTTCAACCTCAAGCGTCCCCCCTTTTCCGCCAACAACATAAGGCCAGCCATCCTTCCATTCTAGCTTTTGTATGGCTGTTTCTCTTCCTAAAGGGCACCACCCTCTCTGTTGAAAAATAGATTCCTTGCTTGATTGAATTGGGCGGCCAGTGAGATGAGCGAGATACCATTCATTTGTATGCGTTTGAACGATTGAAGCATGCCCGCATTTTTGAAGCGGATGTTCAGGCGCATGGAAGGCACTTAAAATCGGGTTATCAGGATGAACCTCATAAGGCCCTTCAATATGTGGGGACCGGGCGATCGTTGCCGCATGCTCATACCTGGTACCTCCTTCTGCCGTTAATAAATAGTAGTAGTCACCGATATGATACAGATGCGGCGCTTCTGTCAGTCTAATCGGTGTGCCTTTAAAAATGACCTTCCTTTGACCGATGAGCTTCTTTTCAGCCACACTATATTCCTGCAAGGCAATACCTGCAAAAGAATGGTGCTTTTCCCTATGATCCCACAGCATATTTAAGACGTATTTCTTCCCGCTTTGATCATGGAATAAAGATGGATCAAACCCAGAGCTGTTGAGCCGGATCGGTTCACTCCAATCGCCGTCCACTTCGCTTGCCGTGACCAAATAATTATGACCGTCTTTAAATGGACCATCCACTACTTTGATATCTGAATAAATAAGCCAAAACTGTCCATCTGCATAGCTTAAACACGGTGCCCATACTCCGCCAGAATCAGGATTTCCCTTCATATCCAGCTGCGAGGTTTTTTGCAAAGGACGCGCAGCAAGGCGCCAATGAACGAGATCCTTTGAATGATAAATTTGCACCCCTGGAAACCACTCAAATGTAGAGACGGCCATGTAATAATCTTCTCCGACACGACAAATACTTGGGTCGGGGTTAAACCCTTTGAGCACTGGATTGGTAATCTTCATTGAACTTCCTCCTCTTTCAGAGACCTACATTTTAAAATCGTCCATATGATCGATATATACCTTGTCTCTGTTCTCAAGCTCCCGTACGACTTTTTTATGTTTTTCTTCATCTAGGTTATAAAAATTAATATCCACCATCGCTAAAATCAGTAAGCATACAGGAATCACCGTTGTCGTGATTAAAATGCCAAGTAATGCTTCTGGTGTTTGCACTTGATTCGCAATATAGCCAAAGCGATCGAGTACAAGCCCTGGCACAATCCCGCCTAATGCCATTCCAAATTTAAAGAAGAATCCGATGATGGCATAGATGAGTCCACCCATCCTTTTCCCTGTTTTATATTCGCCATATTCAACGGTTTCAGGAATGAGCGCCCACATATATGCACCGGCTGTAATACTTCCTGCAGCTGCAACGAGCCTGAAAATAAGTATTAAAGTGATTTGACTCGGCGGTATCACAAGTAATGCAAGAAGACCTACGATATTCAGCAATAATGAATAATTCAGCAGCTTTTTCTTTCCTAACAGCTTGTGCAGTTTTGGAATAAACGGCAGCACCATTAAAGCTGGCAGACTCCCAATGAGTCCGTACCATTTCACTAAATCTTCTCTGCCGAGGTTATACGTCACATAATAGATCCCAACAGAGTTGCTGATCGAGTTCACGCCAAAAATAATAATAAAGAAAATGCTTAATACAACAAGCGGACGATTCACACGTAACTGGACAAAGATATCACTGAACTTAATTTTTTCCTCCGGCTTTTGAAGCGTGACACGTTCATTCGTGCTTTTAAAACAGAAAATAAGTAATGCACCGCCAAGAACGCCGAGAAAAGCCATCGTCATCTGCCAGCCGAGGGCTGTATTTCCTGTTTTATCACTCAAAAAAGTCGCAAGAAAAGGAACAAAAAAAGCAACAACTAGACCTCCGAGATTAGCAAAAAGCATACGAACAGACGTAATACTGACAACCTCTTGGTTATTTCTTGTCATTGCGGATGTTAAAGCACCATAAGGAACATTGATGAATGTGTATGTAAGCGATAAACCAACATACGTGATGTAGGCATAAACGAGTTTACCCATTTCAGAAAGATCAGGTGTTGTAAAGCAAAGGATGGCGAGTACCACAAAAGGAAACGCACCGAATAACAAGTAAGGTCTGAACCTGCCAAAACGGCTGTTCGTTCGATCCACCAATGCACCAATAAACGGATCTGCAAGCGCATCAATGGCCCGAACAACTAAAAACATCGTCCCTGCTGCTGCCGCTGATAAACCATACACATCTGTATAAAAAAATAATAGATACGTAGAGACAGTTGCATAAATTAAGTTACATGCGAAATCTCCTGAAGCATATCCCACTTTTTCAGACATACGAATCTTTTTTAAATTCTCACTTACCATGAGCTTTCTCCCTTCTTCTCTTAGCCTCTTCTAATGAACAGATGATGGAGGGCAGCAGCAGTTAATACAATGAATATAAAGCGCTTTCAATTTGTTGTAAAAATGAAGCTGAACATCTAACCCTTTCAGCTTAGCCCACATACGCAGCAAATGATTTGAATGACAGAATCATCCCCTTTAATAGTCGGATTATCACTTAGAACTCATCTTAGTTTATCGACTAAACAAACTAAGATGAGTTCATTTTATAAAATCTGATCTGACTTTTCAATATTTTTTGAAAAAATAATCCAAATAATTGATTTCTTGTCATTTTTCTGCTGAAATGACGTGAAAAACTGAAGTGAATCATTTAATGGTTGCATTTCAGCTCATCCCATGCTATATTTATCAAGCGATGAGCTGAATTGTGTAAGTCGGGTAACATGTCTCCTTGAGACACACACGAATGTGGCGTGTGGTTATTCCGCCTCAATACGCAAAAGACATCTTCTCAGGAAGATGTCTTTTTTCTTATCCTATTTTTGTCCCATTTTCTACAGGCTCATCTGTTGCTAGTAATACTACGTCTTCTTTTGACGGCATGCCCCCTAATACAAGCACTTCTGACTTGAACCCTGCAATTCTTCTTGGCGGAAAATTGACGACTGCTACGATTTGCCTGCCAATGATATTTTCAGCTGTATACCGTTTTGTCAGCTGAGCACTGGATTGTTTTAGACCAATCTCTTCACCAAAATCAATCTTGAGTTTTAATGCAGGTACTCTTGCCTCTGCAAAGAATTCTGCTTCGATAATCGTCCCAACACGAATATCTAACGCTAAAAACTGTTCAATATCTGCCATCTGATTCTCTCCTCTTCATTCAAGGGTAAGTTCATTTACTAGAGTCATCGATTGTTTTTTCATTGTAGCACATTCATTTCGTAAAAAAAGTGAGTCAAAAAGCCGATTCACCGCAAAATCCACCCTTTAGTTTACATAATGTTTTTATTGTCTTGTATTAAATGTTTGCATCCTGAAAATGAATTCAGTAAAATGGCAAATAATCCTACTGCTTCCTCCCAAATATATTGGGGAGGGGTTAACACTTGTTTACATTATCGGATATGTGGACATTTTGCTGGTCGTTTTTCGTCATTCTTCCTATCGTTGCCATCTTGCATCAGGTTGGCCATATTATGGTCGCGTGGATGTTTGGCGCAAAGGTTTCTTTTGCTCTTGGCAGAGGCAAAAAAGTATTGAAAATAGGCGTTGTTGAAATTAGACGTATCTATTTTCTAGATGCATTTTGCCATTATGAAGAAATGAGGAAAAATAACCGATTCTCGCACATTCTTGTCTACCTAGGTGGATCATTATGCAACCTGCTCAGTGTTCTCATCCTGAATACAATGATCGCCAATGATATCCTGCCAGAACATCAATTTTTCTATCAATTTGCTTACTTCTCTGTCTACTATGTATTTTTTGCACTGCTGCCAGTCCAGTATGCAGATCATCATCCGAGTGATGGGCAAGCGATTGTGAACATCATTCGGCACGGTGAACCATGTGACATTATTGACTAACAGGATGGCTTCCGGCTTTCAATTTGATAATGAATCGTTAAAAAGGGAATACCGAATAGCTTCATTTGATGAACTGCTGTGAGACTTTTATCTGTCTCCGGCTTCATATGAAAGCTTTCTTCCATTGGCAGTTTCATGGTGATAAAAGGCGTATGCAAATACAATCCTTCGTCACCGGTACTGCCTTTTGGACATGCACTTTTTAAGAGCAAGTCTTCCTTTTCATTAAAAGGTTTTAAAATGGCGGTCATCTGAGAATATGGAAGTGGCAGCGCAATATTCATATAGCCCGCAGCTGAATCGTGATGATGAGCATAAAGTGCAAAAAAGACCTGCTCCCCTTTTTCGTTGTGACGAATCCACGCCCTGACATTCTTTCGCTCTTCTTTAGGATGTTGAAATGTTGTCAGACGTCCCTTCATTTCATAAGGGATACGAGATGTTCCTAAATAGAGCTGCCCTATTTTTTTTAACATGGGCTGAAGTAAAAAAACAAACGGCCTCACCCACCAATGAAAACAGACTGCTGCTTTTAAAGTAAATACCGTCGGATTTTCATAAAACCTTCGAATCACAGGTGATACCCTTTCAGCTGAAAACGTCGTTCCATTTAAATCATCAAGTGAATCGACTAAACCGAGCTTCTCGCGATCATGCATTCTTTCCTTTTGAAAAGAGATCTTATGAAAACGGCCATGCACGCTTGATATCGGAAAGTTCTTCTGTTTCAATTGATCCTTTGGCCCTTCGATCAGCCATCCAATCAGACCTGGTAAAATCACAAAAAAAGCATTAATACTACCATGAAACCAAATCATCTGATCAATACTGATATAGGTCACGCGCATGAGCATGCCGGCGGAATAAAGCAGAGATAGCACGATCGTCGCCATTAAGATGCAGCTAGAAAACAGAACCAGCCTTTTTGCCACAGTCGATCGAAACCTTGTTTTCATACAAAGAATGCCGTACAAATAGAGTGCAATGACATATAGCATAACGCTGAACGTATCAAATAGACGGGAGAAGCTAATCCCAACAGCAATCATCACAGGCGACAGCAAAATCCCCCAGCCTGCCGCTTTGTATAAAGCTGTCTCTTTTTCTCTCTGTCTCCCTAATAATCCATAGAAAAGCGGGATAAAAAAAGCAGAGTAATGAAAATGAATAGCAGTCAAAAGCACGATGATTGGTGAAAAGGTCATCACCTGTATATCTGCTGTGTACAGCCAAAACCAAAGCCCGCCTAAAGCGAGATACATCCATGCACCATCGATCATCAATTCATGAAGCGGAAAGGTTCCCCTTTTCAGCAAACGAGTAAAGCCATATAACGCCAAGATGATCGTATACAAAAACCATCCCGATGCAAACAAAGCAGAATGATAGATAAATGCAGCCGTTGCACAAAAAGCAGCTAATGGAAAGGCTTTCATTAAAATACCGAGCAGTACTCCCGGCTTACTCTCACTCTCTTCCTTCGCAAAAAAAGCTAACACTGCAGGAAGGAAAAACAGAATCGCTATCAGTACAAAAAACTCTGCTATCGGACCTGTCATCAAACGGGCGGCGATAAAACAACACATGAAGAGAAGGCTTGATATCAAGTGCCATTTATTCATCATGAGACTCCACCCTTTCAGTAAATCGGCCTTTATATGTAAAAAGAGTGCCAAACAGTCGATTTTTCACATGCACATGAATGGTATACTCATCTGTACGCTCGTCGTAGCCTTCTGTGACATCTGACACACCATAAAGCCATGAAGGCAGCGGCCACTCACGTCCTAATAACAGCAGCCTCTGCTTACCGGATTGAATGTGGAAAAAACCATGCTTTGTTACTGTAAAATGAAGCTCTGACATAAGAAGTCTAGGCTTTCCAAAATAGTCTAGTACTTTATGACTCTTCTGATCAATGATCATATCTGCATCAAAGTGCCTTTGCTTCTTTGGGAAATAAAACGTACGGAACCAGTGCATGCCTTCCTCTCCCTTATTTGTCATAAAGGGTTTATTCACAATTCGGAAGGGAATGTTTTTTCCTCTCTCGGGGAAAAAACAGCGAAAGTGTGGACCAATTTTGAAGAAAAATCGAATGAGCCTCGTTCCGCCGCCTATTTCCTCCATAGTGCCTTCGGCGGTAAACGCACGGTTGTATCTCTCTTTTAATTTTGGATGAAGCTTATCGTAATCCTTTACTTGATGACGATGAACGACCATGTCTACCTCCCCTTTTCCGTTTGATCGAAAATACATCTATACAATCTTTTAAATTAATCATTCCTCCAATGGATAGGATCAAAAATGCACTCATCACAAGCGGTTCATGAAGTGTCGATTGTGGGGATACAATCCCGATACAAAGCATCATCAGAAGAAACACGCTTTGAAGAATGAACAGATATTTCTTTGATAGCTTAGGTATCAGCCACGATACGCCTATCAGGGCATAAAACAACCGAAATCCGGTACTATGATCAAAAGCGGAATGTGAAAATGGGATGACCGCTTGGCATAGCCAGACGATGGCAAACAGCAAACAAATTCCATAATGGGCAAGGGTTCTCTCCAGTAACAACCGAGGATGCGTTCCCTTTTCAAGCCACGTCTTTAGTGCGCCAAAACTAAAGGCCGTCATAAACCCCATCATCGGGCGAAAAAGAAATCGATCTGCCCACGCCCATCCTTTTCCTTCTTTCGTTTCGTAATCAAATTGAGTTTGAAACACAATTTGATCGTTCATTTTCACATATTTCCAATAGCCGCCGCCTTCTTTGATAAAAGACAACGGGTGTGACGATTTAAATTTCAGCGAGGATGCCCGTTCATTCCGTTCATCCATCATTCTAGTTCGATATGCTCCTGTCCCTGTGACACTTACACCAAATCCAAGATGCTTTTCATACAAAAAGGTTTGGGGCTGTTCATCTTGAGGTTCATTTAATGAAATGGTTGAAAAGCGCAAATCCCACTGTTCATGAAGCTTTGGATTTTGCGTATATTCCCATACTTTCTCTAAAGGTGCATGAATGGTTGTTTCCACATAAACAGGCTTTCTTTTCATCTGCCTCTACTCCTCTATGTGAATTATTTCACATAATAAGCATACCATGTTTCACAAAACTGTCAAATCTTTATTCATTTTTTCTTAAAAAATTGTGCCATTTATGATATCGGTTCGCTGCAAAAAAAAGACCTGTCATATAGACAGATCTTCTTTTTGCAATACTCCTGTGATATAGAGCCGAACCGCATAGCTCACACTTTCTTCAAGCTGTTCTTTTCGTTGAAATCCCTTTTTATTAGAAATATCACCGAAGCCGTGCAGTAAGCTTCTCAGTCCTCTGACAACATGCGTCATTTCCTCTTCCTTTACACCAAAGCGTGACATAATGGATTGAACAAACTGAACAAGGCGCTCTGCTGCAAGTCGTACTTCTTTTTCGTTCATATGTGAAAAGGCAGCTTCATAAAGACCGGGGTGTTCTCGGACAAATTGCACATATTGTCTGGCAAAGGCTAAAACAGCTGCTTCTTTTTCCAGCCCCTCTGTGACTTGCATCCCTTCCTCACAAAGCATGGACAGCCCCCTTACTGCGAGTGCTGCCTGAATCTCATGAAGGCCGGATACGTGATTGTAAAGAGAAGGCGGTCTGATGTTCAGCCTTTTAGACAATGTAGCAATGGTCAAAGCGGAAAAGCCCTCTTCATCAACAAATGCTGCCGCTGTATCCATAATTTTTTCTTGTGTAATTCCCATTCTTGGAGACACGGTTTACTGCCCTCCTTTTTTTAGCTGGTGCTGCCTTTTACGGACGGCAGCTTGAAGCTTTTCATGAGGTTCAATCATAAGGTCACCATGTCCGGCAGCAAGACAGGATAAGCGCAGCGATAGTAATTTTTCAGCGCTTTTTAGTGCGGTTTCTGCATCCCATGTGGCAAATGCCGGGAACGGAAAGCTCCACCGAAACTCACCCGTTACCGATAAGCCGCCTTTTGTCACAAGTGCATCACCTGCAATGACAACTCCTGACTTTTCATCGTATAAAGAAATGCTGCCAGGTGTATGGCCAGGTGTTGCAATCACTTTGAAGGGCCCAATCTCATCTCCTTCTTCGACAAGCACATCTGGTTTTGTATGAATATTTTTCATAAAACTGCCTTTGATTTTTTGCTGGGGTTCACTAGGCAGCAAGGAAAAGTCACCTTCAAAAAGGCGGGCATCACGTTTTGATAAATAGACGACTGCCTCGGGAAAAGCCTTTTTCACCTCATCTAATGCACCGATATGATCCATATGGCTATGAGTGAGAATAATCTTATGAATTGGTTTGTTCTTTTTACGGGCAAATTCGATGATCGAGTTCGCCGCCATTTTTAAAGCAGCATCAATTAAAATGAGTCCTTCCTCTTCCTCAAATACATAGCAATTTACCGGAAATAATCGCGGCATCAATGTAAGCTGGTGCAGACGGTCAAAAGTTGTTAATCTCATGATTGCCCTCCTAAAACTAATGTCGTTAGTTTTATATTAACTAATGGTATTAGTTTTAGCAAACATTTTTTCATCCACCGCAATATAAATATCAATTTGCGCTTCTTTTGGATCAATAGATCTTTCATCATACCATTCAAAATCACCTGTATAAGTGCGGTATTGTCGCTGATCCCACGTCCAAATCTTGTGCCATGCTTCAAGCACAACCTCTTCAATTGGTCCCTTTCTCGTTTGAAATCTTGCGTAGGTGGACGCAGGAATCTCTATGACATGATCTCGATGCTGCCTCGCGAACTGCCCAGCCGTGAATAAATACGAGCCATGTTCATCTTTTTCATAATCTGAATAAAGCCCTATGACTGGGGCTTGTCCCCCATGAAGCTGCTGCGCAAAAAATTCCTGCCAAAGCGGCGCAATCTTCCGCTCTTTTGTTTGCTCTATTTCGTTTGTAGTTCGAACAGACAACCCTTTGATCCATTGTTTTTCTAATGTCACGATATCGTACATACATTCTCATCTCCTTTTCTCCCATCATATAAAAAGAAACCTGACAACTGTGTGTCAAGTTTCTAATCTCTTCATAAATTGTTTTAATTTGAGATCAAACGCTTCCTTGATGTGCTGAGGTGAAAGAATGTCGACGTCCGGTCCTAAATGGAATAGGAAACTGTGCAGCCAATCATCTTGCGGCACGGTCAATGCTGCCAAATAGGTTCCATCTGAACAGACGATCAATTCGTTCTCATCCACCCATTCCTTCACTTTGCCAACTGATACTTCCGTTAACCTGAGCGTGAGCGTTGTGACTGAAGGTTCTTCATGCCAAGAGTCATTCCAAGGCTTCTCTTCATTTTTGATTCTTTTCGGCCTGAAATATGCTGAAATGGTGATGAGGTCTGTCATTCTTGTCAGCTTGAACAGACGAAAAGCTTTTTTCACACAACAGAACGCATACAAATACCAATGCCTTCCTTTTAAGACTAGCGTATAAGGCTCCACTTTCCGTGGAAGTGTTTCACCTTTTGCATTGCGATAAGTGAACTGGATGAATTGATGCGCGGAGGCAGCGGTATGGATCAGCTGCAGCTTCTTCTCAGCCTGACTGTCTTTCCCCCATGAGCTTAAATCAATAAAGACATGGTGCTGTTTCTCACTTTCATGAGTTTGTCGCGGAATAAGAGATTTGATTTTTTTCAGTACATGTTCACTTTCTTTAAAGGAATATGCACTCGTCATGCTTTCAAGAGCTGTTAAAATAAGTTCAATGTCATCATCGGTAAATAATTTTTTCTCTAAACGATAGTCATCAACAAGTGAAATGCCTCCGCCTGCTCCTTGTGTTGTCACAACAGGAATCCCGGCTTGATTGATGGTCTCAATATCGCGATAAATCGTCCTCACGCTCACTTCATGAAGTTCAGCAAGGTCTTTCGCTTGAACTTGCTGCTTGCTAATAAGCAGCATCACAATAGATAAAATACGATCGATTTTCATGCCTTTTCCTCTTTTTCATAAATGTAGGTTTTGATTTGATAAAAAAAGAAAGAATGGTAAAGATAAGGAACAGCCAGCATTCGTTTACATCCCTGCACATGCAGGAGGAGGTTGCATCATGACACATCACGTGTGGCAGTTATTCATAATTGGAGGCATTATGCTGATCTGCATCATTTTTCGAATGAATCGTATGAGACGCTATCAGCTTGTGCGCCCAATCAGTCTTTTGATGAGAATGTATGTATTTGGACTCACTGCTCTTATTCTCTTATTAGAAGGCTGGCAAAATCACAGCATTTTCATCTATGCCGCTATTGGTATGCTCTTTGGAAGCAGTCTGGCCGTTCATGCCTATGAGACGATCCGGATGAAAGAAGAAAATGGCCGTCTTTATGTGAAAACGAGTAAATGGATTGAAAGCTTCATTTTATGCTTATTTTTATCTAGACTTAGTTTTAAGCTGGGTGAGCTGACAAACTATTCGCTCACAAAGATTGGTGTCGTTGAACTGTATCAGCATATTGTGAGTGATGATGCCATGACCATGCTCAGCTTTTTTCTGTTAGCTGCTTACTATGTCGTTTTTTCTTATCAAATGATGAAAGCAGGTAAACGATCAGCACATATGCATCATGCGTAAAAACCTTCCTATATGAGTAGGAAGTTTTTATTAGTCATGCTGCGCATGGTGAATCATTTGTTCAAGTACTTCCATCACATGCTGATCTTCAGGGCTGTAAAAAATCGATGTCCCTGCTCGTCTAGATTTCACGAGACGAAGGTTTTTAAAAAACGGAGCTGATGAGAAACAGTTGATTGCATGAGATTCAGCGTTTCCGCGATATCATTGACCGAGTATTCACCTTGAGACAGCAGGTGCAGAATGCGAATACGTGTCGGATCAGATAAGGCTTTAAACGTTTGGGAGACAAGAAATAAGCTTTCTTCATCCAGCTCCATCCGTTCCTGTTCTTGATTTGTATTCAGTTCTTCCTTCATTTCGCTTCACCTTTCTTGTTAGTCAAATCACGACTTATTCTATGTATCATCATATACTAAAACGTGCGGCGTGCAAAGCGGGCACACTTTAGAAAAAAGATTTATTCAAATAGCATTGACACTTGGTAGCATTCTTTTTAAAATGAGCATTATTTATTCATTTTTTTAGAGGAGCTGATAGGCAAATTGACTGAAGAGCCAAGACTAAAACGCAGCCTGACTGTCTTTCCACTTGTTGTGATCGGGCTTGCTTATATGGATCCACTTGTCGTATTTGATTCATACGGCATTGTTGCTCAGCTGACGAAAGGACACGTAGCTGCAGCTTATATATTTACGTTGCTGGCATTACTATTGACAGCGCTTAGCTATGGGAATATGGTGAAGGCTTTTCCAAAAGCAGGATCTGCTTATACATATGCGCAAAAAAGTATTCATCCTCATGTCGGCTTCCTTGTGGGCTGGACACTTTTACTGGATTATTTATTTCTGCCTATGGTGAATTTTGCGATCGGAAGTGCTTATTTAACCGCAGCCTTTCCTGATGTACCTCATTACATTTGGATCATCATACTTGCTATCGCCATAACGACTGTCAATGTAATCGGTATTCGGCTTACAGCCAACATAACGGCACTATTTGTGACGTTTCAGGTCATTGTCGCCGTCACCTTTGTTGGGTTTGTTATTTATGGGCTCACGCAAAACGCTGGCAGTGGAGAGTTATTGTCAGCCCGGCCTTTTTATTCAGCGAGCTTAGATCCAGCGCTTATTTTTTCAGGAGCGACCATTTTATGTTTCTCATTTCTTGGATTTGATGCCATTTCGACGATGTCTGAGGAAACCATTAAACCAAAAAAGACGATTCCGCTTGCCATTTTCTTAACAGTTGCGATTGGAGGCGTACTTTTTACGTTGACGTCTTATTTTTTGCAGCAGGTGTTTCCAAATTTTCAGCAGTTCAAACATCCTGATGCAGCCTCACTTGAAATTGCAGAATTCGTGGGCAGCGCATTTCTCCACTCGTTCTTTTTAGCTGGCACAATGGTCGCTGTTATTTCTTCCTCCTTATCGTCACATGCGAGTGCAGCAAGGCTTTTATATGCAATGGGAAGAGATCAATCGTTACCGAAGCGTTTCTTCGGGTATATTCATCCGACATTAAAAACCCCTGTTTTTAATATTTTATTAATCGGGGCTTTCTCCTTAACCGCAGTCGTTGGCGAACTTGTAGTCATTTATTCCTTTATCAGCTTCGGCGCGTTAATTGGATTTACCTTTGTGAATTTGTCTGTTTTTGCGTACTTTTTCGTCAGACAAAAACAAAGAGGTGTTCTGAATACATTGAGATATGCAGTGATCCCTCTATGCGGGACGGCGTTTTGTATTTGGCTGTTAACGAGCATCAGTACAAATGCATTAATCATTGGCATGATTTGGCTGATGATCGGTTTTATTTATTTCTGCTTCAGGCTGAAAACAAGGTCTGAATTTACGTTTGGATATGATTGATTATAAGGTTTTCACTTGGTATCCTGCTTAGGATATGTCATAATAAAAAGGCTGTACTTCCCTTTTAAAAGCGGGGCAAAACAGGGGTGAACTGACCTTGAAAAAGAAAAAAACAGGATGTTTTGCCATTTCAGGCTGTTTCACGATTTTTCTCTTTGTTTTCGTATTAGCAGCCATTGCCATCTCCTTTAATCAAAAGGAGTTAAAAAAGCTGCCGATTGATACGGAATCAATTGTTTTGTCGAGATTGGATGATTACAAACCGCTTGTAGAAACAGAGTTAAGAGATCAAGATTTAGATCAGTATACCGCGTTAATCCTCGGTATGATGTATCAAGAATCAAAAGGCAGAGGCGGAGATCCAATGCAGTCCTCTGAATCTCTTGGTTTGAAACGAAATGAAATCAATGACCCTCAGAAAAGCATTAAACAAGGAGTCCATCATTTTTCGACTATGTACAAGCATGGGAAGAAAAAAGGCGTTGATTTGGAAACCATTATTCAAAGCTATAACATGGGAATCGGCTATATTGATTTTGTTGCAAAAAACGGGGGAAAACATTCCGAGAAATTGGCAAAGCAATACTCCAAAAAGCAAGTGAAACGAAACCCCAAGGTCTATACGTGTGGCGGCAACAAAGATAACTTCCGCTATCCGTATTGCTACGGTGATTTCACTTACGCTGAAAAAGTAAAAGAAAAAACGAAAACAGTTGAAGAAAAGATGAAATTGGCTTCATCATCCACACCATCATCGTAAAAAAAGCACTTCCGTCAAGGAAGTGCTTTTCATTTTATCGCTGTTCTTTCCCAATTTCCGGAAGGATCGTTTTTGCTAACTGCTGATCCATTTCCTCATACTCATCATAATGAATCGTTTCATACAGCTCTTTTCTCGTTTGCATATCCCCAAGTATCCCCTGCTGCGTTCCCTTTTCCATGATTTCTGTAAATAAACGCTCATACGCTTTTGCAGCGACTCTGAGTGATGACACAGGGTAAATGACCATTTGAAAGCCAAACATTGAAAATTCGTCTGCATGATAATAAGGCGTCTTGCCAAACTCCGTCATATTGGCAAGGAGCGGACCTTTAATATTGTTTGACGCATGCGTGAAGTCCTCTGCTGTGATGAGTGCCTCAGGAAAAATAGCATCAGCTCCTGCTTCCACGTAAAGATTGGCACGGCGTGTGACATCCTCCATCCCATTTACGGACTTTGCATCGGTTCTCGCAATCACCAAAAGCGTTGGTGCCGCTTGTTTGATGGCTTTGATTTTTGCGACCATTTCTTCTACTGGAACGAGTGATTTCCCATTTAAATGCCCGCATTTTTTCGGCATTTGCTGATCTTCAATTTGAACAGCTGCCACCTTGCTCTCAACCATTTCTTTTGCTGCTCTTGCTGCATTTAAAACACCGCCATAGCCTGTGTCCATATCGACCAAAAGCGGCAGCTGGGATGCTCGAATAATCTCCTTCGCTTTTTCAGCCATTTCTGTTGAATGGATCATGCCGAGATCAGGCAGTCCTTTGCTGGCGCAAAAAGCGGCACCTGATAAATAGAGCCCTTGAAAGCCCATTTTTTTTGCATAGAGCGCAGACATTCCATCGTGAACGCCTGGAATTTGAAATAAAGCCGATTTGTTCATTTGTTCTTTAAAGGCTGCGGCTAAATCAGCCTGACTTCTTTCTTCATTCACGATCCACACGCTAGCTCCCCCTTATATGACGAATAGGTCCATAAATGCTGGTACTGTTGTTGTTTTTAATTGATTTGGATTTTGGCAAAGTGACACAATTTGATCTACTTGTTTTTGTGGAAATCTTGTCTTTAAATGATAGAGCCATTTCTTTTCAAGCAGCGGAATGCCTTCCTGTCTTCTTCTGCGATGACCAAGCGGGTATTCAATTTCAATTCGGTCTGTCATCGTCCCGTCCTTAAAGAAAATTTGTACACAGTTTGCAATTGATCTCTTTTTCGGATCTAAATAATCCTCTGTATAACGCTTATCCTCTTTCACAACCATTTGATCACGCAGACGATCAATGGCTGGGTTTTGCGCCGTTTCTTCTTCATAATGGTCAGCTGTTAGCTCACCATAAATCAGTCCAATGGCTGTAATATACTGCAAGCAATGATCACGGTCTGCCGGATTATAAAGCGGCCCTTTCTTATCAATAATTCGAATTGCTGACTCATGTGTCGTAATCTCTACCCGGTCAATTTCATCTAAACGATCTTTTACAGCGTCATGCAGCATCACAGCCGCCTCTGCAGCAGTCTGCGCATGGAATTCAGCAGGATAAGCAATTTTGAAAAGAACATTTTCTATGACGTATGATCCAAGAGGCTGGGCGAGCGTAAGTGGTTTTCCTTTCATAAGAACATCTTCAAAGCCCCACTTCTCTGCACTAAGCGGCGTTTGATAGCCCATTTCCCCTTTTCGTGTCATCATTGCCAGTCTCACTCCGCGGCTTGTTGCATCCCCTGCTGCCCATGATTTCCTAGATCCTGTGTTTGGGGCGTGGCGATATGTTCTAAGCGGGGAATTATCAACAAACGCTTGTGATAACACATGCTGGACTTCTTCCTTTGTTCCACCAAGCATTGCACATACAACTGCACTTGTTGCCACTTTGACAAATAGCACATGGTCCAATCCATTTCGATTCAGACAATTTTCTAAAGCGAGCACACCTTGAATTTCATGTGCCTTGACGATTGCATGCAGTACGTCATTCATCGTTAGCGGCTCTTCTCCGTTTGCAAGACGATTTCTGCTAATATAATCACTTACAGCTAATATTCCGCCTAAGTTATCTGACGGATGGCCCCACTCCTGTGCAAGCCATGTGTCATTATAATCTAACCAGCGAATCATACAGCCAATATTAAAAGCCGCTTGAACAGGATCTAGCACAAACGAAGTGCCTGGAACTCTTGCTCCGTTAGGTACGACTGTTCCAGGTACAATGGGACCAAGGTGCTTCGTACATTCTGGAAAATTGAGCGCCAGCATTCCGCACCCGAGCGTGTCTATGAGCACATAACGCGCGGTTTCAATGGCCTCTTTGCTCGTAATTTCTCCGTCTACTGCATAGGCAGCAATTTCTTCTAATAGCTGATCTGTTTGATTGGCGACTGCTGTTTTGTTCATATTCATTCCCCCGTTTTTCCATCATCATTTGAAACCTTTAATCCTCTTGGCCCTAAATACCGGACTCTCGGTCTAAAAATGCGATTATGCAAATGCTGTTCAATAACATGAGCGGCTAATCCACTAGCCCTTGCAGCAAAGAAAATGGGTGTATAAAGTGAAATAGGAATTCCAAGCACGTAATAAATAGGAGCGGCGTAATAATCAAGATTCGGATAGAGGTTTTTCTGCTCTTTCATGTATGCCTCTCCTGCTACACACATGTCATATAGCGTTGTATCTCCCTTTGATTCAGTAAGCGTTTTCAATGAACGTTTTAAAAGAGCGGCACGCGGATCCATTTTTCTCATGTATACTCTGTGGCCAAAACCCATCATTTTTTCTTTTGCGGCTAATTTTCGTTCAATGAGCGCAAGAAATCCTTCCGTTGTTTTTCCTTCAAGAAGCATGTGCATGACAGCTTCATTTGCTCCTCCGTGGAGGTCACCTTTTAATGAAGAGATCGCTCCAGTAAAAGCACCATACATGTCAGAATGCGTGGATGCAATGACTCTAGCTGCAAACGTTGAATTCGGCAGCTCATGTTCACTATATAATGTAAGTGTTTGGTCAAAAGCGGTGATTTCGTCTTGGGTCGGGGTGCGTCCAGTTAGCATGGATAAAAAGTTTTCAGTGTAGGATTTGGTCTGATCTGGAGAAATAGCGGCGTCTTTTGTGAGAATATGATAGCTTCCAGCAACAATGGCCGGCAGCTGGCCTAGTAATCGAACTGCACGCTTCACTTGGCACGCTTCTGATCGATCATGTAATGCATCATCGTACCCTGCAAGAGCAGATAAGCATGTTCTCATCGCATCCATAGGGTGAGTGGTTTTTGGCAGCTTCGTTAAAATGGTTTGAATGGTTGGATGTAAGTTCGTTTGTGAGGATATATCTTGCTGAAATTGGTGATATTCCATCGTATCTGGTAATCTTCCATAAATAAGCAGATAGGCTGTTTCTAAATATGTCTTGTTTTGTGCTAGCTCAATGAGGTCGTACCCGCGAATCACAATTTCCTCTTGCTCCACATCTAAGTATGATATGGATGTTTCGCTTGCCACAATGTCTTCAAGCCCCGGTTTATACTGCAATTGTTCAGTCATCATATAACCCCCGTTTCGTCCAATTGTTGATCTCCAAACGAGCAAACGGCCAGAAATGATGTGAATCTATAGATGGGAAGATACCGTGCAAGTCGGATATCCAATTTCCATTCTATCCAAAGCACTTCATCTTGTAAATAAAAGAACGTATGTCCAGTTGGACATACGTTAGCTGTAGTATGGAGAAATCATGATATAGACAATGACGCCAGTGAGACTAACATAGAGCCAAAGCGGCATCGTCCAGCGGGCAATTTTACGGTGACGCTCAACCTGCATCTGTGCGCCTCTAAATAGTGTAATCAATGCAAGCGGTACAATAATTGCTGAAAGCACAATATGTGTAATCAAAATAAAGAAGTAAATTGGACGGATGATCCCTTCTCCTCCGAAGTGTGTATCAGCTGCCATTGAATGATATGTCACATAGGAAATTAAAAAGACAAGTGTTGTTGAAAATGCAGCAAAGATAAATCGTCTATGTGCTTTAATGTTCTTTTGTTTAATCATAATGAGTGCTGAAAGTAAGAAGATAAACGTAAAGCTGTTCATCACGGCATTCAGTAAAGGAAGAAATGTAATGTCCAGATGACTAAATTTATCTGTTTTTGGCATTAAAAATAATAAAGCGATTAATCCGTTTATGGCAATTGTTAAAATGACAACAATGCCGGTGAAATTTTTCGGTTTTTGATTCTGTTCGTTCATGTTTGAAAACCTCTCTTTATTAGTTCCGACTAAGAGTATGTTATTTAACTTTCTCTATAAAGTCAATGAATTCGCTGTCTTCGTCGAATTTTAGACAAACTTGCCGATTACTGGCGTTCTAACGGCTTGAAAGATCCATCCACTTCCTTTAGAATTGGAATTTATGTGGTTTTTATGATTTCTTATATGAAAGGAGTAATGGACTTGTCAATCTTACAGGAAACAACCAAAGATGTGAAGACGTTAGAGCAAGAATTACAGCAATTGCAGTTTCAAATGTATCGAATGCAAGAAAATATGAAAGATATTTCGAAAAAAGCAAAGATCATTGGCATTGATCAGGCAAAAGAAGACGAATGGATGATTGTCTCTGCCATTGAAAGTGCGGATACATGCAAAATCATGCTCAGCGATTGTGAAAAAGCTTTTCGCGGACAATCTGATTTTTCCTTAATCGCGGAATATCCTGAAGAAGGAAAGATTCACATTGCTGATATTAAAGGCCCTCCCGATAATGGATACGGCTCAATCTGCATGAAGCATTTAAAAGAAATCGCAAGAGAGCAGAACATTCCAGTCATCACAGGTGACCTCGTCAAAAGAGATTGGAATCACGTGGACCGCTTGATTCACTTTTATGAAAAGCACCAATTTGATGTCCAAATTAATTGGGAAGAACAAAGCGGGGAAATTTATTGGGTGGACAGCTAACGCCAAAAAACCAGCGTGTGTGATAGAATATACGCTGGTTTTTGTCGAAAATGCAAATTTTTCTGAAAAATATGTGTTTTTTTGACCAAAAAAAGGGTACAATAAAAGCATCAGGCCGCCACCTGATGCTTTCTTCCAAAAAACAATAGATTACTAGTTAAGTACTTTCACTTTGACTGATTTTACGCCCCAATTTTTTGCTTGGGATTTGCTTGGTACATGTACATCAATTTTGTTACCTTTAATTGCGCCGCCAGTATCTGCTGCGGTAGCTTCACCGTAGCCTTCAACATAAACCTTACTTCCTAATGGAATGACATTAGGATCTACTGCAATGACTTTCGCATTTGGGTTTTTGTTTAAGTTTACCCCTGTTGCAGTGATACCTGAGATGCCACCATCATTTGCTGTATAAGCCGTAGCCGTTACAGTCAATTCTTTTTGTACACTTTGACTAGCAGAAGATGATTCTGCTTTAGCTGTTTCCTTTTTAGGAGCAGCTTTTTGTGTTGTTTGCTCTTTTTGGACAGGCTCCTGTTTTTGTACAGGCTCTGAGCTTACCGGAGCTGAGCTTTGACCAGCAACACTTAGTGTTGAACCAGTCACAATTATATCTGAGTTTAAGTTATTCCAAGACTTAATATCGCTAATTGACACATTGAATTTTTGAGCGATTTTCCAGAGGCTGTCCCCCTTCTGGACTTTATACTGCTCCTGAGTTTTCTCTTTTGAAGAGATTGTCAATTTATCACCTACATAAATCATGTCTGTAGATAAATTGTTCCAACCCTTTAGGTCCTTTAGAGACACATCATTTTTTTGAGAGATTCCCCAAAGTGTATCACCTTTCTTCACAGTGATTTCCTTTGCAGAAGCTTGCTGTGCTCCAAATGCTGTTGTTGAGATTGCTGCAACAGCAACCAAGGACATAATAGTCTTCTTCATAAAGTAAATCCTCCCTTGTTAGCTTTTTATGGCGGCTAACGAGTGCTATCGTAACATATGTAAATGTCAATTCAATAACAAAACGATATGTTTTAGATTACAGTTCCTTTACATGAAACATCTCTCTCCATTGGTAAATCAGACCACAAAACAGCTCAATTACCCGCCATATCAAGGTTTTGAAAGGATCAGAAACCTCCTGTTGAAAACGTGTCCAAACGCAGCGAAAAAAATTTATTTTTCTTCTTCAACCTCTTTATTTTTCTCTTTTTCTATAAATAAACGGATTTCTTCTAGAAAAACATCCCCATATTTCTCTCTTTTTTGAGCGCCTATCCCCTTAATATGGAGAAGTTCTTCTTCTGTTTTAGGTTGAACAGCTGACATTTCCTTCAATGTTTGATCAGAAAATACAACAAATGGCGGAACGCCCTGCTCTCTCGCCAGCTTCATTCTCACCGCTCTCAGCTGCTCAAATAATGCATCGTTTTCTTGAATCGCCTCTCTTTTAACTGCCTGCTTTTTATACACAGCCTCTTGTCCGACTAACACTTTCTTCCCTTTATGTGTCACTTTTAATGTTGGGTAAGCCCCTTCAGACATGTGCAAATACTCTTCTGTAATTAGGAATTCGATGAAATCACTGATTTGCTGGGCTGATTGCTGCTTCATTAAAGCGTATGTAGGAAGACGGTCGAAACCAAGATCAAGCACTTTTTTATTTTTAGAGCCTGCCAGTACTTGAGCAATCATCATTTTTCCAAATCGCTCGTTCATTCTAACCGTACACGATAAAACCATTTGCGCTTCTCGAGTGACCTCTTCACGCTCTCTTTCATCAAGGCAATTGCTGCATTTTTGGCAAGGAGTACTTGTTGATTGATCAAAGTAGTCCATTACAAATTGCTGCAAACATTGCTCAGTATGACAGTAATCCACCATTTGTCTTAGTTTAAGCAGTTCATGCTGATAGCGCACTTCATCTTCTGTTGACTGTTCAATGAGGAAGCGCTGCATTCGTACGCCCTGCGGCGAAAACAGTAAAATACATTCACTTTCAAGACCGTCTCTACCTGCGCGCCCAGCTTCTTGATAGTAGCTTTCAATATCCCTTGGAATTTGATGATGAATGACAAAACGGACATTTGATTTATTAATTCCCATGCCAAATGCAGATGTAGCGACCATGACCTGGATGTCATCATTTAAAAACAGGTTTTGCTGCTCTTCTCTCACATCGTCATCTAACCCGCCATGATAAATGCCAGCTTTGATCTTTTGTTTCTTTAGCCGATTGTAAATGTTTTCAGCTTCTTTTCTTGTAGCTGTATAGATAATGCCGGACTCAAGCTTGTTTTTCTTCATATAATGTGTGATAAAGCGGTCACTATTTTCTCCTTTGACCACCTGAAAAGACAAATTCTCTCTAGCAAACCCAGTAAAAATGGTTTCTTCTTCGTTCATGCCAAGCTGTTCACATATATCTCGGTGGACCTTTTTCGTGGCTGTAGCCGTTAGTGCGACTATCACTGGCCTTTTTGTCAATTTATCTAAGCATTCTTGAATAAAGCGATAGCTTGGCCTAAAATCATGTCCCCACTCAGATATACAGTGCGCTTCATCAATTGCGATTAAAGGGATCGTTAACCGATCAAGTAGCTGAAAAAAACGTTCATTTTGTAAACGTTCAGGTGTGATATAAAGCAGCTGATATTCCCCATCTGCACATTTTTTTAGCCTTTTATTCATTTCAGCTGCAGAAAGTGTGCTGTTTAAAAAGGACGATCGTATGCCCATCTCATTTAGCGCATCGACCTGATCTTTCATTAAAGAAATTAGCGGGGATACAACGATCGTTGTTCCTTCCATCATCAGGGCAGGAATCTGGTAGCAAACCGATTTCCCTCCGCCTGTCGGCATAATACAGACGGTATCCTTCTGTTTGTTTACAATCGATTCAATGGCTTGTTTCTGTCCCTGCCTAAAGGTGTCAAAGCCAAAGTATTGTTTCAGGAGTGCTTCTGCTTGTTCTAACATCCATTTCCCTCTCCGTCTTTTGTTTTGTCTATTTTAACATACATTCCTTCTTCATCCGGCGGTCTGTGCAATTTCGTTTTTTCACAAAATAAAAAGCCATTTTCCGAAATGGAAAATGGCTTGAATCATCCTAGGAAAAGCTGCGGATGCCGTAATCTAAGTAAGAAAGTTTTAAACCACCACTCCTCAAAGTGGGTGTTTGCAGAAACGTTCCTGTCTTCCTCTCTAAGGAGGCATGACATTCCGGCTTCAATATAAAACTCCCTATTACAGCTTAAAGGTTAAAACTTAATTAACATTACGCGCATCGCAGCCTTTAAACTATACTACACGAAAGTTAATTAAATTTCAAGAGATCTTTTCTCTTTGAAATACTCATGTATACAAGATTTTTATCCACGAGTATATATGGAAACATTATTCTGAAAAAATTTAACCTTCTCATATATTGCTATTTTTCTTCCTCCACATCAACATCCTGCTCTTCCTCCAGTCTTTCATACGTATCTGAATGCATTTGATCCATTGTTTCTCTATTCGTTAAATCACGCATTTGATCGGAGAATGAACGGTCAAACTCGTTTGGATCTTGAGTTGTTTCCTCATTTTTCTTTGCACCAATTGAAAAGCGTGTATATGGAACTGCTTTTAAACGCTCATATGGGATCTCTTTTCCTGTTTTCTCACAAATCCCATATGTTCCGTCTTCCATTCGTTTCAGTGCTGCATCGATTTCACCTTCAAGTTGATCATCGACTTGATCCAGCGTTTGTTCTGTCATGCGGTCTAAATAGATGCTCCCATGATCAGCGATATGATTCCCAACACCATTTGATATCTCACTCGATTCAACGAGCATCGATTCTTCTTTCTTTTTTGATCCCTTCACATCTTCTTTTAGTTGAATCAATCTTTCGTATAAATCAGCTTGTTGTTCTTTCGTTAAGCCCACGGTCAATCACTCCTTTCTCATTACCTTCCCGCTGGAAGGGAAAAGAAAACATCAAAAAAGCCGCCGCCTATTTGGCAGCAGCTTTTTTCTCTTAAAGATGGCGAAGTGCTTCTTCGATTGGTTTATCGCCTTTAATCAAGTCAAAGGACTTATTTTTCACATTCGATTCTGTTAAGCTCTCCACAAGAACAATGGCTACGTCCTCTCTTGAAATCTCGATGTTCTGATCATCTGGAATATGCTCGGCAGCTTTAATCTTTCCTGTCTTCTCCTCATGCAGCAGGGCGCCGGGCGGACAATCGTATAGGAAAGACCAGACTGTTTTAAGTGTTCATCAGCTTTTCTTTTCGCTTCATAATAAGTTTCCATACTTCCTTGCCCTTTTCCCTGGTTCGGGTCATCGGCATTATAGGAACTGAGCATAACAAAATGCTGGATGTTTTCTTTTTTCGCTGTATCAACGAGGCGTTTTGCACCTTCTTGATCGACCGCAATGGTCTTATCCGCACCTGTTTTTGAGCCTGAACCAGCTGCAAAGATGACAGCGTCTGCTTGTTTCACAGCATCTGTCACATCTTTTTCAAGATCACCGATGACAGGTGCTGCACCAAGTTCTTTTAGCGCATCAGCTTGTTTTTCATCTCGAATGAGAGCAAGCGGCTCATGTCCTTTTTCTTTTAAATAACGAACGACAAGTCTACCTGTATGTCCATTTGCTCCTGCAACTAACACTTTCATTGTTCATTCTCCTTTCTGTATCTGTTTCATCTTTAACCTTTTTTGCTATCATTCAAACACTTAAGCAGAAAAAAGCCCTTCCCATCAGATGGGAAAGGCTCAGAAATGTGCGATCTATGAAAATAAGAACGAAGAATGAGAAAAGTGCATATGATCTATGTAATCGCAAGATTGATCAGCAAAGATGTTTTGTCAAAATGGCTTGCACATCACTCAAATCCGTCTCTTTGGAAAAGTCGAGTTCAAATACTTTTGAGCTTGTGACAAGCAGCATACCTGTGTCCTGATCAAACACGCCAGCTTCTTGAATGGCAAAACTTTCAATTGATCGATACGGCAAGGAGACCCTGACTTTCTTCTTAGAAAATACGCGGTTATCGCCAAAGATCAGTCGTTTATTTGTAAAGCAAATTTGGTCGTGACGCAGTCTGTAAACAGCCTCAATTCTTTCCCCTTCAATCAATAAGGATTCGAATTTCTTATCATTTTGTTTACTGACAGAAAAAATACCCACGTAAACCCCCTCTTCCTGCATCAAATTCCTTTATGACAAAACGGCCACACGGCTCTGTGGGTACGTTTTATTCTCACTTATAGAATACGCTATAAATGATCGTTATTCCATTACGAATAGATTAAATTTCATTTAACTTTTTCTTTTTGATCCGATGCTCTTTCCTCTATTTATTTAGACTGTTAAAGCAGGAAAAAAGTTTCAGTTCTTTTCTAGAAAAAATGCTGAATCATTCCAATAAAAAAACAGTGATTATGACAAATCACTGTTTTTAAATGCCTATTCGTCTTTTGGTGTGTCAATCGTTCCCTCGGCATACACATCAGAAATCTGTTCAAGCGTAATCGCCATATCAGCATCTTCGTGTTCATGCCATGCATTTTGATTTTGCTGCTCATCATTTTGCTGCTTTTTCATCATCATCACCCTTTACTGTTTTTCTTAGTATGAGTGATGACCCTCAAAATCATTCAGCCGAAATATCTTCAAAATACTCTTTGTAATACCCGCCTACTTTACCCGTATTATCAACGACAAACAGGAATTCCTCTGTTTCATTTTTCACTTCATATGTGCTTCCAACCGTTAATGCCCGGTCGACCATATATTTTTTCGCGTTTGTATGTACACATTTTACTTGTTTTAACGTTTGAGCCGTTTGCCAGTTTTGATGGTTCATGATTTAAAAACTCCTTTTTTCATCTATACATTTATTGTAGCCAAATTTTCACGAAATGCAATGAGTGTTATGGATTGCTTTCAAACATGTCGTGTAATATGATGATTGTATACGTTTACATTTTTGTGCGTATACAGTTTCGTTGCATGTCCGCTTTTCTCACCTAGAACTCGCAGAAAACAATCCATATCTTTAAGGAGGTTTGTTTATTTATGAGCTCTACAACACTTCAAATTAGTTCAAAACTCGAATCTTTTCTCCAAGGGACGAAAAAACTCTACATTAACGGTCAGTTTGTCACAAGTCACGACAATAAAACCTTTGCTACTCCTAACCCAGCCACAGGCGAAACCCTTATTGATGTATATGAAGCAGGTGAAAAAGATATTGATGAGGCAGTAAAAGCTGCTAAAAAAGCCTTCCATGGTCCTTGGCGCTCAATGTCTGCCGCTGAACGCGCCCGCCTCATGTTCAAGCTTGCTGATTTAATGGAAGAAAATCAAGAAGAGCTTGCACAGCTTGAAACTTTAGATAATGGAAAACCAATCAATGAAACAACAAATGCAGATATTCCCCTCGCTATTGAGCACATGCGCTATTATGCGGGCTGGACGACAAAAATGAATGGACAAACCATTCCTGTCAGTCAAGGATATTTTAATTATACCCGCCATGAGCCGGTTGGCGTTGTAGGACAAATCATCCCATGGAACTTCCCGCTACTCATGGCCATGTGGAAAATGGGTGCCGCACTTGCAACAGGATGCACCATCGTTTTAAAGCCAGCCGAACAAACTCCACTCTCTGCTCTTTATTTAGCAGAATTAGTGGACAAAGCCGGCTTCCCAGAAGGCGTGATTAACATTGTTCCTGGATTTGGTGAAACAGCCGGAAATGCCTTAACTGAACATCCTGATGTGAACAAACTTGCCTTCACAGGGTCAACAAGCGTTGGAAAATTAATTATGGAGAAAGCGGCTAAAACCATTAAAAGGGTCACATTAGAGCTTGGCGGAAAATCACCGAATATTATTTTACCTGATGCCGATTTAAAGAAAGCCATTCCAGGTGCTTTAAATGGCGTCATGTTTAACCAAGGCCAAGTATGCTGCGCGGGCTCCAGAGTCTTTGTTCACCGAAGCCAATATGATGAAGTGGTCGATCAAATGGCCAAATATGCAGGATCCCTCAAGCAAGGCGCTGGTCTTCATCAAGATACACAAATTGGACCTCTTGTAAGTAAAGAACAGCACGAACGCGTATTAGGCTATATTGAAAAAGGTAAATCCGAAGGGGCAACAGCCGTTGTCGGTGGCGATTGCCCTTATGAGGCTGGCTATTTCGTCTCCCCTACTATTTTTAAAGATGTAGAAGATGAAATGACCATTGCCAAAGAAGAAATCTTCGGACCTGTTTTATCTGCAATTCCTTACGATTCCATTGATGAAGTGGTCGAACGGGCCAACCAGTCTGAATATGGATTAGCAGCAGGACTTTGGACAGAAAACTTAAAGCATGCCCACGATATTGCTGCACGTCTTGAAGCAGGAACAATTTGGGTCAACTGCTATAATGTCTTTGATGCCGCCTCCCCGTTTGGAGGATATAAGCAATCAGGTCTTGGCAGAGAAATGGGGTCATATGCCCTTAACAACTATACAGAAGTCAAAAGTGTATGGATTAATCTCCAAGACTAATGACGTCAAGAAAGCCTTTGACCCTGTCATCGGCTCAGATCGTTGACAAAGTGCTAAAATGATTTTTATTTTAGCATTTTGTCTTCTTTTCAGCGTGATAGAAAACCTTTGCAGTCTAGGAAGGACGAGCACTGGCGCGGAGCGAATGGACATTCGTGAGCACCAGCGCGCAGACCTGACACCGAATGCGAGGGTTTGTCTACACGCTGAGCCGGTGACCCTGTCATCGGCTTTTTTTATGTTTGCATGTGACAGGCCGGCTCCTGAATATAGTATGAAAGGAAAGGAGCATGGCCGCATATGCAAGATTTTCAATTGAAAGTAAACGAATTTATCGAAGAATTGCACATACAAATGCAGCGAAGACAACGAGAAGATGGCGCCTTTGTTTTCTGCTTTGAAGGTCCTATGATGACAAATGCTTTTTTGATTATGCTGTTAAAGGCTGTCGGTGATTCAGATCAGGCTTTGGTTCATCAACTAGCAGAAGCGATCCGCGAAAAACAAAATGAGGATGGGTCTTTTTCTTTGTATCATGATCAAACGGGACATGTAACTGCCACTGTGCAGGGCTATTGCGGAATGCTCGTATCAGGCAGGTTTCAACAAGATGAGCCTCATATGGAAAAAGCAGCGCAATATATACGTTCAAAAGGCGGATTAAAGAACGTTCACTTTATGACAAAGTGGATGCTCGCCGTCAACGGCATGCACCCTTGGCCGTATTTCTATGCACCACTTTCCTTTTTACTCATCCCTACATACTTTCCGCTGCACTTTTATCATCTTAGTGCATATGCAAGAATTCACTTTGTACCAATGATGATCGCACTCAACAAACGATATACCTCTCATGAGACATTTCCAAGCTTGGCACACCTTGATGCAAACATGTCTAAGAATCCATTTGACTGGTTTATGGCAAGAGAAGAACGTTCCGCTCAACACTTTCTGACTTACATGCGATCGTATACAGCACTCGACAGCCGGCTGGACTTTTTCGGATATGAAGCAGCAAAGCGATATATGTTTGATCGCCTTGAAAAAGATGGCACGCTGTACAGCTATTTAAGTGCCAGTATATTTATGGTCTATGCACTTATGAGTCTTGGGTACTCCCCTGGGCATCATCTCATTTTAAAAGCAGTCAAAGGCATGAAAAAACTAGTTACTGTCTGTCAGGGCAGAATGTATGCAGAAAATTCCACATCCACAGTTTGGGATACAGCGCTTGTCAGTTACGCTTCTCAAAAAGCTGGCAAAAAACAAGAAGACCCAGTCATCACTAAGTCTTTCTCATACTTGCTGAACCGGCAGCAAATGAAGAAAGCAGATTGGGCGATTCATAACCGTCATGCTGCCCCGGGAGGCTTTGGTTTTTCAGATATCAACACAAATAACCCTGATTGTGATGATACGCAAATTGTCTTAAAAGCCATTCCGCGAACATACGCACCAGTTCAGTGGAAACGAGGATTTCATTGGCTTCTTTCCATGCAAAACCGTGACGGCGGATTCTCTGCTTTTGAAAAAAATCAAGATCACTTCCTGCTTCGACATCTGCCGCTTGAATCTGCGGAGGATGCAGCGATCGATCCATCGACTCCCGATATTACAGGCCGGGTGCTTCATCTCATTGGTCTTGAAGAGAAAAACATGTCACCACCCGTTCACAGGCAAAAAGATCAATGTGTCAAGTGGCTCCTAGATCATCAAGAGAAAAATGGATCATGGTTTGGCAGATGGGGTGTTTGCTATATTTATGGGACGTGGGCAGCATTAACAGGACTAAAAGAGGCCGGCATCCCCTCTACCCATCCTGCTGTTCAAAAAGCGTGCCGATTTTTAAAGCAGATTCAACGAGAAGATGGCAGCTTCGGAGAATCGTGTAAAAGTGCAGAGGTAAAAACGTATGTCCCCCTCCCGTTTGGCACAGTGGTGCAGACGGCTTGGGCAGCAGAGGCACTTTTACAATATGAGAAGCCAGATGACAAAGCGATTTTAAAAGCCATCTCATTTTTGACCCATCATCAGCACACGAGTGAAGCCTTGCACTATCCAGTAGGCATTGGCCTGCCAAAGCAATTTTACATCACCTATCATAGCTATCCATTTGTCTTTCCCATGATGGCTTGTTCTACATTTTTAGATGAAATGAGGCGTAAGAATGAATAAGGAACAGTATCGAATGCAGCTCAAAGAGTGGCTTAGCTCCATTCAATCCGCGATTCAAGATGACAACATCCGTCAGAAAGTAGACCATTTATGGTTTTCAATGGATGATGAACATTCCAGTGAACAAGAGTGGTACGAACTGGCAGAACGTATTTCTGAGGACATGAAACCACAAGAAGACATGCGAGAGGTAGCAGCGGGAAATCATAAGCTACCTCCTCTCCCTTACCGGTATGATGCACTAGAACCGTTTATTTCAAAGGAGATTATGTATTTGCATCACCAGAAACATCATCAATCATATGTTGATGGTTTGAACCAAGCTGAGCTTGCATTAAAAAATGCAAGAAGAACCAATGATTTCAAAATGATCAAGCATTGGGAAAGAGAGCTTGCCTTCAATGGTGCTGGACACTATTTACATTGTATTTTTTGGTTTTCCATGAGTCCTTCAGGAAAACGAAAGCCCACTGGACAAATGCTTCGTCTCATTGAACAATCATTTGACAGTTATGACGCATTCAAATCTCAATTTTCAGCAGCGGCCAAACAAGTAGAGGGTGTCGGCTGGGCCATTCTCGTTTGGGCGCCCAGATCCCAGCGATTAGAGATTTTACAAGCAGAACGCCATCAACTTTTGTCACAATGGGACGTAATCCCTCTTTTAGCCCTTGATGTATGGGAGCACGCCTACTATCTTCAATATCTGAATGAAAAACCGAAATACGTAGATCGTTGGTGGAGTGTAGTTGACTGGCGTGAGCCAGAACCAAGGCTTAAGCAAGCACAGCAAGTGAAGTGGACCCCTTTTTAAGACGATGCTCCATATAGGCTCATGCTTATATGGGGTGTTTTTAGTTTACATAATTAAATTATTAACACCTTTATAAAGAACGGGTTGTTTTTTCAGAAAATTCGTTTAAAATAGGAAAGATATGTGAGGAAAGTGAGATGAAGCAATGAATGAACATTCTTTTAACCATTAGTCAATTTGCAGGAAGAACCTTCGCAATCTGGGTCATTATCTTTGCATGTCTTGGATTTGCTTTTCCTGACGTATTCTCTCAGATTGGACCGTATATCCCTTTTTTACTAGGAATCATTATGTTTGGGATGGGGCTTACGTTATCAGGTGAAGATTTTAAGGAGCTTTTTCGTAAACCTCTTTATGTGCTAATCGGGGTTTTGGCGCAGTACACACTCATGCCGCTGATCGCCTTTCTATTAGCTTACGGATTACGGCTGCCATCTGAAATTGCAGTAGGCGTTATTCTTGTGGGCTGCTGCCCAGGCGGTACTGCATCCAATGTCATGACCTTTTTGGCAAAAGGCAATATGGCATTATCCGTAGCGGTCACAACTATATCGACCCTTCTTGCTCCCTTTTTAACGCCTCTTTTTATTTTTATCTTTGCAAGATCATGGTTGCCTGTATCACCGGAGGCATTATTTTTGTCGATTGTCCAAGTTGTGCTTATTCCTATTATCTTAGGGGTTATTGTTAAGGTGTTTTTCAAAAAACAAGTAAACTATGCGGTTCAAGCATTGCCGCTTGTATCTGTTGCTGGAATTGTGGTGATCATTGCAGCGGTTGTCAGTGCAAATAAAGAGCAGATTCTTCAATCTGGATTGCTGATATTAGCCGTTGTCGTTTTACATAATGGGCTCGGTCTTTTATTTGGATACCTGATCGCTAAATGGTGCAAAATGGATATCCCTTCTCAAAGAGCGATTTCGATTGAAGTAGGGATGCAAAACTCCGGGCTTGGTGCAGCCCTTGCAACAGCACATTTCTCGCCGCTCGCAGCCGTACCAAGTGCGATTTTTAGTGTGTGGCATAACTTATCTGGTTCCTGGCTTGCGACGTATTGGTCAAAACGAGGACAACCTGACAGTGAAAAGAAAAAAAGCTAGCACCTTAACAGGTGCTAGCTTTTTATAATAGAAGATTATCCTTCAAGCAATAGCTGCTCAGGATCTTCAAGCAGGTTTTTAATCGTAACGAGGAATCCAACTGCTTCTTTACCATCGACAATACGGTGATCGTAAGAAAGAGCTAAATACATCATCGGACGGTTCTCAAAACGTTCTTCATCAATCGCCACCGGACGAAGCTGAATTTTATGCATTCCTAAAATTCCAACTTGCGGGCTGTTTAAAATCGGTGTTGAAAGCAGAGAACCAAATGTTCCGCCGTTTGTGATCGTGAATGATCCACCTTGTAACTCACTAAGAGCCAATTTGTTATCTCTTGCTTTTTTCGCAAGATGACCAATTTCTTTTTCAATCCCGGCAAATGACAATCTGTCTGCATCACGGACAACCGGTACGACAAGTCCTTCGTTTGCAGCAACAGCGATGCCGATGTCATAGAATTTCTTCAAGACAAGCTCATCACCTTGAATTTCTGCGTTAAGCAGCGGATATTTCTTCAGTGCTGCTACAACTGCTTTTGTAAAGAAGGACATGAAGCCAAGCTTGACATCATTTTGTTCTAGGAAGGCATCTTTACGACGCTTTCTTAAATCCATCACAGCTGTCATATCAACTTCATTAAATGTCGTCAGCATCGCAGCCGTTTGTTGAACTTCAACTAAACGTTTTGCAATTGTTTGTCTGCGGCGTGACATTCTTTCACGTTCAACTGGCTTTCCTGGTTGTTCAGTTTGCACCGCCGCATTTGCTTTTGGCGCGGCTTTCGGTGCACTTGCAGGTGCTTCATTCTTTTGATAAGAAGCGACATCCTGCTTTCGTACCCTGCCCAGCGGATCTACGGTTGGAATCTCAGATAAGTCTAATCCCTTCTCTCTCGCTAGTTTTCTAGCTGCAGGAGAAGCGATGGTTCTGCCATTACCAGCTTTCGGCTCTTCTTTCACTGCTTCTTCTTTTTGAGCAGCTGCCGGTTCTTCTTTCGAAGCTGGTGCAGAAGCTTGCTCAGGTGCTGGAGCTGCGGACTCGCTTCCGCCAGCTTCACCTGCTGCAATCGTTCCGATGACCTCTCCAACTTGTACAGTGTCACCAGAATCTTTGAGCACTTCTTTTAATACACCAGATTCTTCAGCAGTCAGTTCGACATTGACTTTATCTGTTTCAAGTTCCAGCAGGTACTCCCCCTGCTCCACATAATCGCCCGGCTGCTTTAGCCATTGAGCAATCGTTCCTTCCGAGATTGATTCCGCTAATTCAGGTACTTTAATTTCCGCCATTTTTCATTTCCCCCTTAGTTTTTGCGAGTCAAGCTATCAGATACAATTCGTTCTTGTTCTTTTTTATGCACAGTTGGATCACCCTCAGCCGTACTTGAACGTCTTCTTCGGCCGATGTAACGTACTTTTACTTTTTCAGGCGCAATTTCACGTAAATATGGCTCAATGTATCCCCAAGCTCCCATATTTTGCGGTTCTTCTTGCACCCATACGATTTCTTCTAAGTTTGTCAGCTTTGTTAGAATTCCTTTAATATCTTTGGCTGGGAACGGATATAGCTGTTCCACTCTTGCAACGTGAAGCCAATCTTTCGGCTCTTCCATTTGAGTAAAACGATCACTAATATCAATGGATACCTTCCCGCTAGATAGCACGAGACGCGATACTTTTTCGTGATCATGTACAAGACCTGGCTGTTCAAGAACTGGACGGAACTGTCCATCCGTTAATTCTTGGACTTCAGACAATGTGTTCGGGTTACGAAGCAGACTCTTCGGTGTCATAATGACAAGCGGACGAATCTCTTCACGAAGCAGCATTTTCGCCTGTCTTCTAAGAATATGGAAATATTGCGCTGCACTTGTCAGATTCGCAACTGTCCAGTTATTCTCAGCAGCTGATTGCAGGAAGCGCTCTGTTCTTCCACTTGAATGCTCAGGACCTTGTCCTTCATATCCATGCGGCAGCAGCATCACTAAACCTGATTTTTGTCCCCATTTTGCACGGCCAGCTGAGATAAATTGATCGAAATACACTTGAGCCGCATTTGCGAAGTCTCCGAATTGAGCTTCCCAAATCACTAACGTTTCAGGAGAATAGACATTATAACCATATTCAAATCCGATGACTGAGCCTTCTGACAGTGGACTGTTATGAACAGTAAACGATGCATTTGCATCACTCAGTTCATGAAGAGCAATAAATTCATCACCCGTTTGACTGTCGTGAAGAACAAGGTTTCTTTGAGCGAAAGTACCACGCTCTGAATCCTGTCCGGTCATTCGAATTGGCGTACCGTCTTTTAATATAGATGCAAATGCGAGTGCTTCCCCAAGTGACCATTCTACTTTACGGTCATCTGTAAACACTTTTGCACGTTTTTCAAGGATCCGTTTCAGCTTACCAAATACTTGGAAATCATTCGGCCAGCTGATCAATTCTTCATTCAACTTTCGCAATACATCAAATTCTACTGATGTATCCACTGCTGGGAAGCCGTTTGATACAGGCTCTGGCAGTTCGATTTCTTGAATCGTATGCTCTTTCTTTGAAGGCACCTTTTTATAAGCTTCTTCTATTTTTGCCGTCACAGCCTGCTCGATTTCTTCACGCTGCTCTTTTGTCAAAAGACCTTCTGAGACAAGTTTATCTGCAAAGATATTCTTGACCGTTTTGTGCTTTCTGACCGCATCGTACAGCATTGGCTGAGTTGTAGAAGGCTCATCCATTTCGTTATGACCATATCTGCGGTAGCCGATCAAGTCAATAAGGAAATCCTTCTTGAAACGTTTGCGGTATTCTACAGCTAGCTGAACAGCCGCTAAACACGCTTCTGGATCATCTGCATTGACGTGAACAATAGGAATCTCAAACCCTTTTGCAAGGTCACTTGCATATTTCGTCGAACGAGATTCATTGCTTTCCGTTGTAAACCCGATCATATTGTTGGCAATAATATGGATGGTTCCGCCCACTTGATAGCCTACAAGTTGACTTAAATTTAATGTTTCTGCCACAATTCCTTCTCCAGGGAATGCTGCATCCCCATGAATTAAGATGGCTAACGCTTTTTCAACGTCTTGAACTGGATAGCCTTTTTGAGTACGTGATTCCTGAGCAGCACGCGTGCTTCCTTCAATGATTGGATCAATGAACTCCAAGTGACTTGGGTTATTAGCAAGCGTGACTCTCGCACTCTTTGTATCTTCGTCTTTGATTTGACGGTCAGCTCCAAGATGGTACTTAACATCCCCGGTCCATCCATAGCTGATGCCGATAGAGCCTTCTGATGGAACAAGCTCTTTATTTGGCGCATGCTGGAATTCTGAGAAAATGATCTCATATGGCTTCCCTAACACATGTGCTAATACATTTAAACGGCCTCTGTGTGCCATTCCAATGTTAATATTTGAAGTCCCTTGTGTTACGGACTCTGAAATAATTTCATCAAGTACTGGGACAAGTGCGTCTAAACCTTCTATAGAAAAGCGCTTTTGCCCAACAAATGTTTTATGAAGAAACTGCTCGAACTGCTCAACTTCTGTTAATCTCTTGAATACAGAAACTAGTTTGTCTGATGGTTTTTTCTTAAATAGTTCACCAGACTCAATTGATTTTGAGAGCCAGTTTCGCTCTTCGAAGTCATGTACGTGATCAAACTCAAATGAAATGGTACGCTTATACGTATTTCTCAAATGGTTAATGGCTTCTATGCCGTTTGAAATGTGTTTTGGTGCATCCGGACTAATAATAGATATCGGAATATTCTTGACATCTTCTTCTGTTAAACCGTACTCCTTTAAAGGAAACAGTTCTTGTAATTCCTTTTCTTTGCGAAGAGGATTGACGGAAGCATTTAAATGGCCATACGTTCTGATGTCTTCTGCCAGTTTAACGACTGATGCTATCTTTTGGATTTGTTCAGAAGTAACTACGCTATTTTCTTTTTTCCCAATTTCCTCCTTCATTTCACTCGGTGGTGCACCAAGTTCATCAAATATGCCTCTTAGATCTTCATCAACACTAGTAGGATCCTGGACATACTGATCGTAGAGCTCGAGCACATAGCCGAGGTTCGGACCATGAAATTCTTCCCAACTCAACGGTTGTTTCACATCATTTTGAAACATTTTGAACACTACCCCCAACTTTGATCATCAAGTGATTGAACACTATCTCGATATAACTTCCAGAACACAATGACCAAATTTATGTAATAAAACGCTTCCAATAATATTCTACCACTGTTTTGGATTACTTTCTACATTCTTTGTTCAATTAAAGATAAAAAATTCACAGAAAAACAAAAAATTTAAATCATTCCGAAAAATAATTTAAAGAAAGGGGCAAAACCTTATGCCCCAATGCTTTTATGCAGCAGTTTCTTCAGTAGTGGATATAAAACATCTGGCAATGTATCGACATCTGGTACAAAAATGCTGAACTTGCCATACATATCTTGAATGGTTTTCATCTGTGCTTCTTCTATCGGCGAATTGGATAAAAACACATTGATCACTTCAATGCCCTTTTTCCTCGCTTCAAGAACTGCTTCATGCGTATCGACAATCCCATTTTGTTCGTAGCTGAACGCAGCTGGCTCTCCGTCTGAAAAGACAATCAGAAACTTTTGCTCTTCTCTTCGCTTTAAAATCATCTTTGTCATTTGGCGGATCGCATAACCATCCCGGTTATCCTCTTCTGGCTCAAGAGACATAATAGAAGGCCCTGCATCAAATAAAGAATCTTTGAACGACACGACTGTGTTGAAGTAGTTTGGCTGACTTGTTTCTGTTGCGTCGTTTGTATCTTCCCAAAACCCAACAATTTGATGTGGGACTTGTACGGATTTTAACGCTTCATGAAATAGAACAATGCCTTTTTTCGTCTCGTCCATCTTGTCAAACATGCTCGCTGAACAGTCTACTAATAAGGTGAAAACAGCATCAATCTGAGAAGACGGTGCTTGTTTTTTATAGAAAAGACGCGGATTAGACTCTGTAAAGTAGCGAATCAGCTTTTTGCTGAGACGTCCTGCATGAAGGTCCGTTTTAGGCCAAGATTTTTTATGTTCAAGAGTTTTTTGGATCATTTGTTTTAAGCGTTTTTGGTAAGGCTCAATTTCCTTCGCATGCTGCTTGTATACATTGATTTGTTCTGGCATAGGCGGATCTGGTGAAATCATGACTGGAAACGCATATTTGTTCTCTTTTCCATTTTCATGACCGTCTGCTCCGCTTTCTTCACCTTCAGCCTCTTCCAGCGCCTCAAGCTTTGAATAATCTTTTCGGTGTGTTTGCTTTGCAGAGCCTTGGACAGTTCCGAGTGCCTGATCTCCGTCATCGCCTTCTCTTGCTGCATCCTTACCAAGATCACTTTTACCGCCATGCTCTAAATCAAATTGAAGGAAGCTTTTTGATGGCGCTTCGGTTTCTCGATGCCATACTTCCATGTACTCTTGGTGAATGTCTTCATCGCCTTCTTTTTCCCGGTCGACTTTGATGTCCTCACTTAATTTAGGTTTTCTTTTTAAGTCATGGAACAGTGGTTCTTTTGCCGCTTGTTCATAGTCCAATTCAGGGAAGAAAAAGTACGTATTCAGCATGTCCTTTTCAAGCAGTTCATCAAAGCCTTCCATCAATTCTTTGACAATAGCTGCAATGTCTGCTGTTGAACCCGCATCATACACACGTTCAAGACTTGACTCAATAAACGGAATCATCGGATTGATCTGCTCATGAAGAGGCGGAATCTCTTCGAGCGGAGAATCAGCTGTCAGCTTCACATAAATCGCACAAAAGAGTGCATCCGTTAATATGCTTCGTTCTTGGTTAATCGTTAATTGTGTCTTAAAGTGACGCCGGTACAGCTCTCTTCTTCGTTTAAATACCTTTTTTGTTCCTGGGCGGCCATGTTTAATCCGCTCTTCAATCCGGATATCTTCAAACAGCATAAACAATTGTTTACATATATCAGGAATGGATAATGTATGCGCATAGCGAACGATCTCCTGAAATACAGTAAGATCACTATAAACCGTCCCTACTGCACGAAGGAACACATCACTTTTCAGCCCTGCTAGCATATCTTCTTGTTTACGATCATCCCAAAAATGACTGATGAAAATTTTCTTTTCGAACGGTTCATAGTAGGACTGCACACCGTATTCAAGCTCGACATCATCACTTTTTGCTAACGTTTTAGCTAAATCCGTTAATTCCATAAATAGAAATGAATCGATTCTGCTGTCATTAAATTTGATAAATTTCAAAAGTCAGAACCTCACTCGAATAATGTTTGGGCGATATTTCTTACCGCTGCTTTTTCCCGGTCATCTTCCAGTTTTTCAACAATCCCTCGTTCAACGGCACGAAGCGGCGGGATGTATTGCGCAAGATCACAAGTATCTAGGAGCGCGCGGATGGATGCTGCTTCTTCACTCACCTGTCCGTTATGAGCTTGTGTAATAAGGTCTGATGAGAGCTGAACGAATTGATCAATTAACCGCTCATCCTTTAAAACAGATTGAGATTGCAGCACATCTTTCAGGATACCGCCGCCGATATATGGAACGTCAATGACAACAAATCGGTTTTTTAACGCTTCATTTAGAGGCACTGTGCCTACATACCCTTCATTGATTGCCGCAATGACGCCAAAGCCTTCTTCTGCTCGAACAACCTCACCTGTAAATGGGTTTGTCATCATTTTTCTGTAGTCGAGTACACCATTTAAAATAGGAAGTGTTTCTGGCTTCGCCATGTTGATTTCATCAATATATAAAAGGTGGCCTTTTTTCATTGCTTTTGTCACAGGTCCTTCAATGAATTCAATCGAAGCCACCTGACCATCATTATGAATGGTTTTATAGCCAATCAAGCTTTCTGCATCAAGATCAACCGAGCAGTTCACACTATGCATCGGCTGCTGAAAGAAAGCGGATAATGTTTCTGCTAGTTTTGTTTTACCTGAGCCGGTCGGCCCCTTTAAAAGAACGTTTTTTCCTAGTGCTAATGCAATCATGGCATCTTGAATGATAGAAGTATCCTGTGATTCATAGCCGCCTGTTCCAATAAGTGGACGAAATTCTTCTTCCAGCCCTTTTGCTTTTGCTTCAATCATTGCTTGAATTTCTTCTGGGAGTGATTGTTCGTTAAACATGTATGATTAATTCCTCTCTTCGATCATTTTCCTCACCAAGTATACTAAAAAACCTTTATGCACTCAATACATAAAGGTTAGACTTCTGTTATTTTACCATTTCTTTTGTCATTGATCCGCAAGCGATGCGTTTCCCTGAGTTTCCAGAAGGGTTACTTAAATAATCATCTGCTTCTGCATGAATGATAAAGCTTCGCCCATTTTGATCGATTAATTGATTTGGGCCTCCCTTTAACGTCACATCTGGTACGTTCACGACAACATCGATTTGTCCATCTGCCCCTACCTCTAAATTAGGCATATCTCCAGCATGGTGCCCTTTTGGATTGTCAAAACCATGTTCTCTATGGGTTGGATTAAAGTGAGCTCCTGCCGTTTCAAAATCTGGCGTTTCACATATTCCTGTTTCATGAATATGAAAACCGTGAGGACCTGGCGGCAGCCCTTTCGCCTTCACATGCAAATCAAGCCCATTTTCTGAGGATTCTCTGATTTCAATGCTTCCTATTTTTTGCCCGCTTTCGTTTATGAGTGACGTCGTGACTGGTGATTGTTTAGGTGCGGCAACTTCGCTTGTTTCTTCTGTCATTTCTTTTTTCGGCGGTGCATGACATGCTGACGCAGTAAAGACCAAACATATCATGATCATCCACACTGACTTTTTCATTTATGACTGCCCCCTTTTGTTATCAGTATGGACAATCACAGCAGCGGGCAAACAAAAAAAGCCGAAAATCGGCTTTTTTTAGAAGAAACGTTTTGCACCTAAGTAGGCTTTTTTCCAATATGGGTTGCTTAGGTTCGAGATCCCTACTCCATTGTCACTTGCATGAAGGAAATCTCCCCCGCCAAGGTATAGTCCCATATGAGAAGGGCCCGCTTTATACGTTGTAAAATAAACAAAATCTCCAACTTGTGGTGTGCTAACAGAAGTCATCATATTCCAGTAGCCTGCTGTGCTTAGTCTGGATACAGATGAAACTTTGTTAATGAGATAGTAAACAAAGCCGCTGCAGTCAAATCCTGCTGGAGTATTACCACCCCATCTGTAAGGAACGCCTGTCAGCTTTTTCCCCTCTTGGATCATTGTCGTGATCTTTGCGTTCATTGGTACATCGTTTTTGTTATTGTTGACCGGAGTTGTTGAACCGTTAGACGTAGAACCGTTCGATCCAGTTGAGCCGGAAGCTGCACCATTAATTTTTAATACTTGTCCAATTCTAAGCACATCACTTTTCAAGCTGTTGGCTGTGCGGATGGATTGAACCTGTACTTTGAATTGATTCGCAATTTTCCATAACGAATCGCCTGATTTTACAGTATAAGATGTTGTTTTCCCGCTAGAAGACTGGTTACTGTTTGAATTGCTTGGTTTAGTAGGTTTTGACTGACTTGGTTTAGATGCAGCCGTCCCTTTTACTTTTAACACTTGATTCGTATAAATCACATCAGATTTTAATCCGTTCAAGGTTTTGATTTCAGCAATCGTCATATTTAACGCATTCGCAATTTTCCAGAGAGAATCGCCTAATTTGACCTTGTATGTACTTGATGATGAAGAACTATTTGAATTAGTTGTCTTATTGCTTGAAGATGAGTTTGAATTTGATGACTGGCTACCGCTCGTCTTCGTGCTTCCAGATACCTTTAGCTTTTGACCAGGTCGAATCAGGTCACTGTTTAAGCTGTTTAGGCTTTTTAAGCTTGCAACTGACATTTTATGATTTTTTGCAATCAGCCATAAAGAATCTCCAAGCTTTACAGTATAGCTGGAAGTCGTTGAAGCACTTGATTTCGTTGATTTTGAACTTGTTGATGAGCTCGATTTTTTGCTTTTTGCACCAGGAATTTTCAAGCTTTGTCCTGCAAAAATCATTGTCGTTTTTAATTGATTAAGAGATTGAAGCTCCGAAATACTTGTATTGTACTGTTCGGCAATCTTCCAAAGTGAGTCACCGCTTTTCACCTTGATCGTCTGTGCTTCTGCCGGTGCAGCAAACACAGCTGAGCCAGCGATCGCTGAAACTGTGAGGCCGGTTACTACTTTTTTCTTCATAAAGAAATCTCCGCCTTTCGTAATTTGGTTCATTAAGACTTATGTACTAGTTTCGAGTTTAGCATTTAATGGTTCTGCTTCTCTTGCACTATTTTATCTTTATTTCTATTATATTACTCGACATGAAGACGTTGGGCAATAACAAATAGGCTAAAGCAGCCAACTCAAAATGCTAAAAAACAAAGCCATATCGTTTCTATCGGCTGTTTGTTTTATTTATAAACATTTTTTAAGGAATTTTTAAGTTGACGTTTAGAAATTTGTCAAAACAAGCACGCTGCTAGTTTCATAGTTCTATTCTACATGACAAATTTTTCTGTATCAAATGACTTTTTGCTTAATTGGCTATTTTTTCTCCACAAATAAAAAAGCATCCTTCCGAATGAAGAATGCAGCGTTCGTTTTTATTTTCTTATTTCCGGATCTTTTACGGTAAGCGGATAAAGCACGCCTTCTTTCGCAAACGACATTTTTCCCGTTTCTTCTGATACGACAAGAACAAGTGCATCGGTCATACCAGAGAGTCCGATCGCTGCTCTATGCCTTGTGCCGAGCGACGGGCTCACTTTTTTTGATGTAAGCGGCAGCACGTTTGCAGCAGAAACAAGTGTATTTTCTTTGACTAAAAGAGCCCCATCATGAAGTGGATTTCCCGGGTAAAAAATGCTTTCTATTAAGGAAGCACTAATTTTCGCATGAAGATTTGTCCCTTTTTGAATAAAATCCTCAACCTCATCCCTCCTTTGGATCACAATGAGTGCGCCATGCTTTTGTTTTGATAAATTCTCGATAGCTAAAGAAAATTGAGCAAATCCTGGTGTGAATTCTTCCATATACGCTTGTAAATAAAACGACGAAGCCTCAGCATGCATTTCATTAAACTGATCATGCAATGATTCGAGATCACAAAGTAAGCACTGCTCTGTTTCATCAAGAGAATCAATGATGTCACTTGCATCCTTCATAATGTTCATCAAGTGTGTTCTCATTCCTGCTTTAAATATGACTTCTTCGTTCGTCCGGTGGATCATCTGACCTTTTCCCTCCTTCTTTCGCTTGTTGTTATAAAATAGCAAATTGTGCACATTCTATTTGTATGGAGGTGAGCTTAATATGACCATTCAGAAAATCATCCAATATGCTTGCAGCATTTTAGGTGTTGTCAGTCTTTCTTTTATTTATGCCCAAATGTTTAAAAAAACGAAGCCATCTAAGAAAAATAATCCGACGGAGAATTGATTTTTTTACATAGCATGATATAATTCCTCTCGTTATTTCTGTTCAGAGAGGAACTTATGATGAGAGAAACGAATAGCATTCGAGCAAAGCTGACACTATTTTTAACCATTTTGATTCCGATTTTAATCACCCAAGCAGGTCTTTCACTTATTACCTTTTTAGATACGGTGATGTCTGGAAAAGTAAGTGCAGAAGACCTTGCGGGTGTTGCGATCGGTTCTAGTATTTGGACACCTGTTTATACAGGACTTGCCGGTATTTTGATGGCCGTTACTCCAATTGTGGCTCAGCTGATGGGGGCTGGGCATAAAGAAGATGTTCCCCGGGCTGTCTTTCAGGCGATTTATTTATCCTTTCTTTTAAGTATCGCTGTGATTGTCATTGGTACGATCAGCGTTCCTTACATACTCGGAGGACTTGGACTCGAGCAGTCTGTAGAGGATATTGCCCGGCATTTTCTCAGCTTTCTTGCGTTTGGCATCATCCCGCTGTTTGGTTATTCGGTGCTAAGGTCATTTATTGATGCATTAGGGAAAACACGTGTGACGATGTTCATCACGCTTACAGCACTACCTATTAACTTTGTTTTAAATTACGTATTGATTTTTGGGAATTTTGGCTTTCCAAAGCTTGGCGGTGCGGGTGCCGGCCTTGCATCTGCAATGACGTATTGGGCGATTTTCATCATGAGTATTTGTATTGTCGTTAAAGCAGAGCCATTCGCCTCATTTCGTTTGTTTCAAAAACTGCCTCGAATGAATATCTCCCGTGTAGGGCAAATACTGAAAATTGGCCTTCCTATCGGGTTTGCGATCTTTTTTGAAACGAGTATCTTTGCAGCAGTGACGCTTTTAATGGGTCACTTTGATACCATTACAATCGCCAGTCACCAAGCAGCGATGAACTTTGCTTCTATTCTTTATATTTTACCGCTTAGTATCTCAATGGCGTTAACGATCGTTGTTGGGTTTGAAGCGGGGGCTAAGAGATATAAAGACGCGCAAAGCTACAGCTATATCGGCATTGGTACGGCGGTATTATTCTCATTATGTACGGCCGCACTTATTTTGTTATTCAGACCAGAGATCGCTGGTTTATATACAGCTGAATCAGCTGTTTTACAAATGACACAGCACTTTTTGATTTACGCGATCTTCTTCCAGCTGTCAGATGCGATTGCTGCACCCATTCAAGGGGCTCTGCGCGGCTATAAAGACGTGAATTATACGCTGATTGCTGCTTTTGTTTCTTACTGGGTCATCGGTCTTCCTGCCGGTTACCTCATTGGCACATATACCTCCTTTGGTGCGTTTGGTTATTGGATTGGGCTGATTGCCGGGCTTGCCGCAGGTGCCATCGTCCTCTTTATCCGTCTCAGATTGATTCAAAAACGTCAACTTCGATATGTATCGAACCACTAAATACAACAAAAAAGCAGCTGATCTATGTCAGCTGCTTTTGCGTTTAATCATTCCATTGGTACGTCCAGAAAATTTCTTCATCAAACCATTTTTGGACGACTGGTTCTTTGTTTTTCAGTTTTTGTTCCAGTTCTCTCAGCATGCCTTCTGTTTGCGTTCTATGCGCTCTCAGTGCATTTAATTTGATATCTGCAACATCTGTAATATCAATGACAATATCCGCATTTCCAAGCACTTCTTCTCTATTTTTCGTAATGGCCATGCAGTATGTGACAGGGCGGTCTTCTTTTTTCTTGCGGTATAGCGCGCGAATGACAGCTTCGCCTGTCGCATCATGATCAGGGTGTACACCGTGTCCTGGATAAAACGTCACAATGAGTGTCGGTTTGACTTCATCAATGATGGATTCCATCACATCTGCCAAATACTCGTCGTCTTCAAATTCCAATGTTTTATCACGCAAGCCAAGCATACGTAAGTCTGTGATATCCATTTCTTTGCAGGCATTGATTAATTCCTGTTTTCTTAATTCCGGAAGTGTTTCACGGTTAGCATATGTTGGGCTTCCCATATTTCTGCCCATTTCCCCAAGTGTCCCGCATGCATATGTGACGGGAATTCCGCGTTTTCTGCTTTGTGCAATGAGACCTGCAACCCCAAAGGATTCATCATCGGGGTGAGGCAGCATCACTAGTACATGTTCGTTCATGACTCGTCACCCTTTCTTCTACACCTGAAATGGTGTTTCACTAATTTGTAATGAGATCGCTAGTTTCCCGTCTGGCAAGTGCCCAGCTAAAAGCAGGCGGCCTTGGTCATCAAACACATAATCGGTTAATCCTTCTGCGTAAATCCAGCCGTCTTCTGTTTTCATTCCAACACGGTATGGACCTTGTCCTTTTATTTTCGCCTGTGAATAGACGACTTTCGCGTTGCGGATATACGCCACAACCGTCATATTTTGTTCGTTTACATGAGCTGAATAAGAACCAGTTGTCGTTTCAAGATGAACGAAGACTGGACGATTTAAAAACGATTCAAGATGTGCTGTGACATCTTCCGTTTGAATTGGTTTCATGAGTGGTTCCTTCCTTCATTTTGAATTAATTCTCGCAGCTTTTTTGTATGTAAGCTGATCAGCTGCAGCTGATGATCATGCTTAAGCTCACTTTCTAAAATTCTCTCAACAGCAAGCACATACTTTTGGTGTAATGATTTCCTCGCCCTCGGATGAGTTCGTGCATCAAGTAAATCATCACATATGGCCTCGTGTAAAGAAGACATATCATCAACATCAAGCTGACGATTTTTCCATAAAGATTGATAGGCGGCTGCAAGCTCATGAGCTGACGACATATGATCACCTCTACAGTTTTGGTAACAACTTATTATGACATGATCCGCCTGCAAAAAAAAGCAAACTGCTCGTTTGGCTTAATGAGAATTCGCTGTTTTTTTCATGCGTAATTGAGAGGTGGTAAACAGTAAAATCGCCACCCAAATACAAAGAAACGTCACAATTTTAGCTGCGGATAAGTGTTCGTGATAGACAAACAGCCCTAAAAACAGCGTAATTGTCGGTGCAATGTATTGCAAAATGCCCACTTGATAAAGAGGAATTCTTTTTGCGCCTTCTGAGAATAAAAGAAGCGGCACGGCTGTAAAAACACCTGCAAAAAATAAAAGTCCGAGCGACCCGAAGCTGTTAGGATTCATAGTCACAACAGGTTCTTTTAAGAAAAATAATAAGTACACTAGTGCAGCCGGTGCGAGAAGCAGCGTTTCAATCGTCAAACCAATCGCGCTCGTGAAGCTCATCCTTTTTTTAATCAGACCATAAAAACCGAAGCTAAAGGCTAATAAGAAAGCAACGACAGGAAATGACCCGTATTGAACTGTTGAAAGGATAACCCCAAATGCGGCAATGAGGATGGCAATGGTTTGCCATTTATTTAGTCGTTCTTTTAAGAAAATAATACCTAATAGAACGGATACAAGCGGATTAATATAGTACCCTAAACTTGCTTCTAGCATAAGACCATGATTGACTGCCCAAATATATACATACCAGTTGACCGAAATTAAAATAGCAGATAAAAGTAATGAAAAAAATGCTTTACCATCCAGTATGAGACCCTTTACTGTCTGCATCGCTGGGCGGACTTGTTTTAAATACAAAAGAATACCGCACATAAACACAAATGACCATACAATTCTGTGCGCTAAAATTTCGCCTGACGAAATATGCTCCATCAGCTTCCAATATAACGGGAATAAACCCCAGAGTGTAAAAGATGCTGCCGTGTAGAGAACACCTTTTGAATGCTGTTCGTTCAATGTAACCATCCCTTTCTAAATCTAACGTATATTATAGCACGCACGCTGACGAATGGGCATATACTAATTCAGGGCATTTAGAAAGGATGATTCGCATGTTCGACTGGAACCGATTATTCCCTTTTCAAAAGCAGTTCTCAAAAGAAGCCTTAAAGAATTCAGATCCTAAAGATGTTGAGCAGTATGTCAATCAAGTCATGGAAAGTGTATTCGGCTCCAATTATCCTGCTCAGTTCCCATTTCAGGACCCCCTTTCTCAAAATCAAAAAACGAGAGAAACTGACGTCCAAAAAGAAAAAGAGCCAGAAGTCGAAGTGTTCGAGACGACTGATCATGTGTTTGTCAAAATTGAACTTGCTCGTCCGAACACAGAAAAAGTCAAAATCAAACATACAGCCAATCTGCTGTTTATTGATCATTTTCCTGAAGAAGGGGCGCAGAAGAAAGTCGTCCTCCCTGCTGCTGTGAAGCGAAAAGGAACGAAGGCGTCGTATCAAGACGGTATATTGGAAATTATGTTTTTAAAGCATGATGATCCAGGAATTTCTGAAATTGATATTCCATTATAAAAAGCCTGCTTTGGAATGGAAGCAGGCTTACTCTTTTTTCTTAATAATATGGTGGATATCCGCCGCCATAAGGTGGTGGAGCAGGCGGTGGTGGCGGGGGGTAATATGGACGGGGATAATTAAAAATCGCACTTCCTAGAAATCCGCCAAGCAGTCCGCCGACCAAAGGAGCGCCAAAACCAAAAAACAAAGGGACTCTGGATTCATATGGCGGAATGCCAGGGGCGCCGCCTCGAAAATACGGAGTATGAGGGTACATGCATTTCTCCTCCTTTGTCATGTGCCTAACATCAGCATATTCATCAGGAGGCAAAATGTTTGGGCAAACCTGAAACTAGGCTTGCTCCTTTTTGCCATGAGTGTCTGTATACTCCCCTGCCCACCGAGATACCTCATGAAACACATCATGTAACGCATTCCCTTTTTCAGTTAAGCTGTAAATGACTTTGACAGGCGTCTCAGGCAGGACAGTCCGCTCTATAATTCCTTCTTGCTCGAGCTCTTTTAAACGCTCTGCAAGCATTTTTTGACTGATAGATGGAATCGTGTCTGTGAGGTCTTTAAAACGCTTTGGACCATCAAGCAATACATGTATAATAAGCCCATTCCACCTTTTGCCTAGGAGCAAAAAAGCTTGCTGAATGTGTGGACATAATTGGAATTCCATAAATTTCAGCCTTTCTTTTCATGATTGTTTGACAAACTAACGGTGTACAATTTAAAATATCTCTAGTTACAATAAGTAAGTTTCTCACTTTTTAGTTATTGTACCATACTATTTGCAAAAACGGGAGGAAATATCCATATGGCGACCGATCAAAAAACGATTGACATCTTAAAACAAAGAGCTTCAGTAAAAGAGTATGATACTACTCATGAAATGACAAAAGAAGAGTTAACAGAGCTTCTTGAAATCACAACAAAAGCACCATCTGCTTGGAACCTTCAACATTGGCACTTCACTGTTTTCCATAGTGCTGAAGCAAAAGCGAAGTTACTTCCAATCGCGTACAACCAAAAGCAAATATCACAAGCATCAGCTGTTATTGCAGTTCTAGGTGACCTTGAAGCTAACCAAAATGGCGAAAAAATCTACAGTGAGCTGGCTGAACAAGGCTTTATTACTGAAGACATTAAAGAAACATTGATGACTCAAATCAATGGCGCATATCAAAGTGAGCAATATGCACGAGAAGCAGCGTATTCAAATGCTTCATTAGCTGCTATGCAATTAATGATTGCGGCAAAAGCAATGGGCTATGATACGTGTGCAATGGGTGGCTTCAGTAAAGAAGCATACATCAAGGAATTCAATGTAAGCGGCCGCTACGACCCAGTGATGCTGATTTCTGTTGGTAAAGCAGCAAAAGAAGCTCATAAAAGCAATCGTTTCGACATCGAAGAAGTATCTGATTTCCTTTAAAAATTGGCAAGGTCTCAGCTTTTATGCTGGGGCTTTTTTTATTTTTTTTAAATATTATTTATACATACTTTCTTTCACCTTCTCCCTCTTTACATCTTCACTCTTTCTCCTTTTTAAGAATGAAAGCGTTATATTAGTATGATATTCACCAAAATGATTGTTTTTTCTGAAAATGGTCTTGTGATCTAATCTGACAACTGCTATTATTATGAAATTACAAAATATTCAGGAGGAAATCATGAACAAAAAATTGATGCTGGCACTACTTATCGCGATTCCATTCATTGGACAGCTCGCATTACTGCCATTTGCGAATCGCATTCATCCATTTGTCATCGGCCTGCCCTTTTTCCACTTCTGGCTCTTACTATGGATTGTACTCACACCAATTTGCACATTTATCATTTATAAAATGCAGCATTCAAATGGAGGAACTGACTAATGCAAGGAAATTTAACAGCTTTATTGATTACTGCAAGTATTATTTTCATCGTCGTGGTCATCGGTTTTGCCGCTGGTCGTGACAAATCATCAAGACAGTCAGTAGAAGAATGGTCTGTCGGCGGGAGAAAATTTGGCGGACTGCTTGTCTGGTTCCTCGTTGGCGCAGACTTATATACAGCTTATACCTTTTTAGGGCTTACAAGTACAGCTTATACAGCTGGAAGCGTCGCTTTTTTCGCTATTCCGTATTCAGTCCTAGCTTATTTTATTGCTTATTTCTTTTTACCGAAACTATGGACGGTAGCGAAAAGTCACAACCTTACAACACTTGCCGATTATGCACGTGAGCGGTTTGACAGCAAGCTGTTATCTAGTTTGATTGCGATTGTTGGGGTACTTATGCTGATTCCTTATATTTGTCTTCAGTTGAGCGGGATTCAAGATACGTTAACTGTCGCTGGAACGAATTATATTAATGTCAATGCAGTTGTTATCATTTCATTTATTTTAGTCGCACTTTATACATTTTTCAGTGGTATTAAAGGTCCTACATATACAGCCATTATTAAGGATATTCTCGTTTGGGTGATCATGCTGTTCATGGTGGTTTCACTGCCAATTATTCATTTTAACGGCTGGACACCGATGATGAACACGTTAGCCAAAGAAGCGCCTCAGCTTCTCACGATCCCTGAAGGCGGTCCTAAAGGCATTTTATGGTTCATTACTGCTTCAGGCGTTTCTGCCCTTGCTTTGTTTATGTGGGCACACGCGGCAACTGGGGTTTTTACAGCCAAAAGCGCAGATGCCATCCGTAAAAACAGCATGTTTTTGCCTCTTTATAATATTGTATTGATTTTGGTCATCTTCCTTGGATTTATTGCCTTTTTAGTCTTACCAGAAGATACAAATCCAAGATTTGCTCTTCTTCATTTAATTCAAACATCATATGGCGGCGTGATGCAGGGGCTCGCTTATTCAACGATTGCACTGGCTTCCCTCATTCCATGCTCCATCATGGCTATTGGCGCATCGAATTTATTTGCCAATAATTTATACCGTGACTTAATTCATCCGAATGTGTCACCTAAAAGATTGACCATCATTACACGTTCGATGGTGTTTATCGTCATCGGGCTCGCTCTTTTATTCGGGATGCTGTTCCCAACTGCACTTGTCACACTTCAGCTCATTGGTGTTTCAGGAATGGTCCAAATCTTCCCAGCCATTGCCATCAGCTTGTTCTGGAAAAAACAATCGAGAGAAGCAACGATTGCTGGGTTAGTCATTGGAATCATCGTCACCTTTACAGCGAATATCTCACAAGTCACGTTCGGCCTTTATGAAGGTTTTCTTGGTTTACTAGCAAACGTCGTAGTCATCTTGATTTTAAATCCATTCTTCCAAAAGAAGGTCACGTCCAATTCTGTCATGAATGAACTATTTGAAAAGGATAATGAAAAAACAGAAGCGATCACAAGATAAGAAAAAGCAGTCCCCTGATGAGGACTGCTTTCATCTTGTAGACAAAGTCTACAAGATTTTTTGTATAACACAATTCCAATGTACATGCTGGAGTTTTATTTTTTTACGGCATGAATGTAATGAATGGTCTCAAAAGCTGATAGGTAATCTTCTCTATTGTTAAAATACAGTTTATTAATTTTTTCAGGTGATAAATGTTCATAAATGAGTAAATCTGATTTCTCTAACACCTTTTCGATTTCAAAGTACGAAAAACATGATTTCATCGGTTCTCCGCCTATTGAAGCCATTTTCACCATATTTTCAACTCTATTAGAGGTTCCTTTTTCTTCGAATAGTTTTTCATCTGCATAATCAAAAACGATTGAACTTCCTGATGGAACCTTGGTGAATAAATAATTTATTAAGCTTGAAACTTCCTCTTTCGTTAAATAGTAAGAAACCCCTAGAAGACTAAAGAACGTCTTTTTGTTATCAAATCCTTGACCTATTAGGTTTTGATAGGACAAATTTTTGGTGAAGTCCATAGAAACAAAATGAAGATTACTTGGGATTTTTAAGTTAGCCTCGTCCAATCTTTGCTTTTTAAATTCCTGTGTAGTAGGATGATCAATTTCAAATATTTCTAAGCTGTTTTCCAATTCTGAATGTCGGAAGCTAAAAGTATCTAATCCAGCGCCAAGTATGACATATTGTCTTAATCCTAACGCTACCTCATGAAGCATTACTTTTTCGCAATACGCAGCACGTGATAAGGTTATTGGAGACAGCTGGACTTGTGTAATCCATTTTAATATTTCTTCTGTATTTCCCTCGAATTTTTGTGCGATATCTTTGTTGAAGAAATGTATGCCTTGAACCATATTTTCTTTGATGTCATTGAATTCTTTTTCAGAAATTAATTCTTTAGCTATATAATCATTAAAGATTTTAGGAGTATCAAATTGACTATGATAGGATCTAGCAAAAGCCGATATTAACGAAGTGACACTGGGCTCATCTTTCTTCATACAAACACACTCCTTTATTTTAGAACAAAAAAATAGGATTCTCCTGGCCAGGAGAATCCTATTATATATTCTAAAAATAAGAAAGTGAATTATAGCATAATCACATTTTTTTGTCAAGTTTAAAACAGTCTTTTCCATACAAATAGTAACACCTAACAGCGTTACATGGATCAAAAAGAAAGTATGCTTACTTTCATTGCCATGAATTTTAA
>NZ_LKCP01000051.1:0-12927 GCF_001518755.1 Bacillus sp. AM 13(2015)
CCTTCTTAAAACAGCATCACGAGAAGAATAAACTTTCAGAAGAGCTGCATCATGAACTAGAAACGCTCCTTAGCCGTATAAGTGATCAAGAGGCGCTGATTTTTGTTTATTCATTGACGTCAAATGAAAGAATCGGGCGTACGTATCAGCAAATGGCAGAGTGGCTAAAAGAAGATGTGTGGTATGTGTACCTGCTTTTTTGGAATGTCCTCCATTATTTTATTCATGCTGCCCAAAAAGGTGAGACGCAGCTCATGCAAAAGCTCGTAGGTGACCTTGAATTCAAACGCGTGCTAACAACCTCTACTCACAAAACGCTCGAACTTGTGCAAAAAGGCTTTGATATTGATCAGATTGCGCATATTCGTTCATTAAAAAAGGCAACGATCGAAGACCATATTGTCGAGCTTTCCATACATGAACCGAGCTTCTCAATAGAGCCGTATGTGAGCGAAGAAGATCAGCAGGTCATTCATGCAGTAGCCAGAGAGCTTCAAACAAATAAAATGAAGCTGATTAAAGAAAAACTCGAACATTCATTTACTTATTTTCAAATACGATTGGCTCTGACAAGGATGGTGAAAGCAAATGGATAAGCTTCATCAGACGCTCATGCAATATTTTGGTTACGACTCATTTAAAACAGGTCAAGAGGCCATTATTCAAAGTGTACTGAATCAAAAAGATACCGTTGCCATGCTGCCTACTGGCGGCGGGAAATCCATCTGCTATCAAATTCCCGGCTATATGTCAGATGGATTAGTTCTCATTATTTCGCCGCTGTTATCGCTTATGGAGGATCAAGTCGAACGAATGAAAATGCGCGGAGAAAAACGAGTGGCGGCGCTGAACAGCACATTGTCTTTTCAGGAGAGACGGCATATCATTCGGCATTTGCCATCATATAAGTTTTTATTTGTCGCGCCTGAGGCATTAATGTCAGAGGTGCTGCTAGAACAGCTCAAATCGATGCATATTGGTCTGTTCGTCGTCGATGAGGCCCATTGTATATCGGAATGGGGGCATGATTTCCGTCCGGAATATTCCAAGCTGGGAGAATGGAGAGAAGCGTTAGGTCATCCTGTTGCCTTAGCACTGACGGCAACAGCAACAAAACAAACGCTAAAAGATACCGTGCAAACGTTAAGATTGCAGCATCCAGACTTTCATATTCATTCTGTCAACCGGCCAAACATCGCTTTAGTTAAAGAAGCGCACGAAACGAAAGAAGCAAAAGAGAAACGGGCCATTGAGCTTGTGGAATTCCTGCAAGGCCCCGGTCTGATTTATTGCCCGACCCGGCAAATGACAGAAGATATGGCGCTTTTTATGAAACAAAAAACCCATCAGCGTGTAGAGTATTACCATGGCGGAATGGATGCAGGAGACCGCATGCTTATTCAGCAGCAATTTATCAGCGGACAGCTTGATCTCATTTGTTGTACAAGTGCTTTTGGAATGGGAATTGATAAAGCAGATATACGATTTGTTATTCATATGAGCCCGCCGCAGTCAATTGAAGCCTTTATGCAGGAAATTGGAAGAGCAGGACGGGACGGGAAAAACAGTGTGAGCATTCTTTTATATACAGAAGAGGATGCGGACATTCAACAGCATTTAATACAAGCCGAGGGCTTTGATGATCCAGAAATTGATTTTTTCTTAGCTAGGCTGACACAAATGCAGACAAATGATGAAAAGAAATTACGTGAACAATTGATGGAATCAGGGCTTCAGGAGACACGGGCAAGAATGCTGATCCATTATTACAGGATGTATCAGTCTGACGAGCCGCGTGTGCTCCTGATGAAACTGAAAGAGAAATTGCAGGACAGACAAACAGAAAAACTGAGGAAAGTGTGGCAATTTAAGGAGCGGATCACAGATCATAGCTGCTTTAGACAATCTCTGTTATCATACTTTTACGAACAGCTTGATCAAACGGAGGCCGCATCCTCTGGCAATTGCTGCTCTTCTTGCGGACTTGACCTGTCTGATTATGAAAAAAAAGAACAACCATTGGAGCTGAATGAAATGAAACACTGGAAGACCGTGCTGGATCGTATGTTTCATCTGACAAAAGAGGCGCAGCATTGATCGAACAACATCGCCGAATCATTGAAAAATTAACCGATCGACAAGTCGTAGAACAGCTGTATTTTACGCAGCTGCTGATGCTGGTTATTTCTTTTTTACTAGGGATATTTATGTTCGATCATTGGACAGATTTCACATCTCTTTGGGAGATTCAAGATGCGCGGATACTGACTTATGGAATTGGCGGCGCTGTGCTTGTAATCATTGTGGATGCAATTGTCATGAAGGTGTTTCCTGCTCATATGTATGATGATGGCGGATTAAATGAAAAAATGTTCAAAAACCGCAGCATCCCGCATATTGTTTGGTTAACACTGCTCATCGCCTTTTCAGAGGAAATTCTATTCCGAGGGATCGTCCAGCAGCAATTTGGATTGGAGATTGCTAGTATCGTGTTTGCGCTCCTTCACTTTCGCTACTTATCAAAAATACTCTTGTTTATCCTTGTGGTTTCCATTAGTATTTTTTTAGGACTTTTATACGAGTGGACGGGGAATTTATTTGTTCCTGTCATGACCCATTTTGTCATTGACTTAGTCTTTGCTTGTCAAATTCGTTTGAAATATAGGGGGAGGGATGAACATGGAAGAAATGTCGAGAATGAAGAGAAAGAAGGAGCAGCTGACAAACATCCATGACGATGATGTTGAGAAGATTTTTGAAGAAGAAGAAGTACAGCCTTCAGATGACTCTCACTTTCCTACACGAGAAGATTTTCATGAATATAAAAAGCAGCGCACGAAAAAGGTTCGCAATCCATTGTTTACAACACTGGCTATTATCTTTCCTATTATCGTCGTCACGGTGTTCTTCCTTTTGATCTACTACACGTCAAAGGAAATCAACCATAATAATAATCAAGATGTATATAATATTGATTCAACATCAAGTGCTGACACAGACCCAGTCCCGTCAGCACTTGCCGAAACGAAAAATGACTCAAGTGCTGATAAAGCGGATGCGTCTGATGATGAGAAGCAAAAGAAAGATGAAGAAAAACAGCGATCGAAAGAAAAAGCTGAACAGAAGAAAAAAGAAAAAGCTGCTAAAGAGAAAGAAGAGCGTGAACAAGCAGCGAAAGAAAAAGAGCGCGAGCGAGCTGAAGCTGCCAAAAAGCGTGAACAGCAGCAGCTAGCCCTGCAAAAGCAACAGGAAGAGAAAAAACGAAAAGAAGCTGAAGAGAAAAAGAAGCAGGAAGAAAAGCCAGTTCGTGTCGTGCAGCACACTGTTGGTCCAGAGGAAAACCTGTATCGAATTTCAATGAAGTATTACAAAAACCGTTCGGGTGAAGAGAAGATTAGAGCCTATAATCATTTGAAAGGTAACAGCGTGTACAGTGGTCAAGTGCTGAATATTCCACTAGAAAACTAATCATCTGACATGAATGAAGAAGCACGCACATACATATGTAGAAAAAAGGGACAGGGTGTATGTGATGACATTGCACGCAATCAGCCGATATATGGATCAGCCAACACAGAAGATGATGGAAACATTGATCAAAAGAAAGCATAAATATGAGGGTTTTGCCAAGCAGTGCAAAAGGTGGCAATGGACAGCCCTTCTATCGCTGGCCATTCTTTTGTTTTATTTTGTGATCACGGCAAATGCGGGAGGCGGCTCGCTTCAGCCAGAAGCGATGATTGCCACACTGCTTGGTCATGAAGTTTTTCTGTTTTGGATCATGGCTGAGGTCTTTGCTTTTTATGCCTCTTATTACTATAAGAAAAAAGAAGAAAAGGCTGAAGATGAATATCATCGGCTTCGATGTGAAATTATACAAAAGAGCACAGACTTATGGTCGCAATCAAATCAGTGGAAAGAGCGCGAGGCGGTTTTTCACTATATGCAGAAGCAATATGACATTAATCTCTATTATGAAAGTAAATAAATGAGAAAAAAAGACGTTTAACAGTTGAAACGTCTTTTTTCATTCAAGCGTCTTATGAAAGAGAAAGATATGTAAGGGAGCCATTTGTGATGAAATATGCCATCGGATTTACTGCCGCCATTGCGGCTGTTACAACAGGTGTGTGTGTAACGGCAAAAATGGTGAAAACGGCAAAACAAAACAACATCAAAAAGCATTACTTTACAATAGAAGCACTTCAATCAGACCGGCCTGCTGTCATTTTCTTTATTTCTGATACACACAGACGTCTCATCAGTGACACTTTATTAGCAGAAATCAGACAGGAAGAGCCAGATGTGATTATGATTGGCGGAGATTTAGCAGAAAAAGGTGTGCCCTACGCAAGGATTGAAGAAAATGTGAAACGTTTATCAAGAATTGCGCCGGTTTATTTTGTTTGGGGAAATAATGATCATGAGCTGCACCAGCAAAGGTTGAAAGAGATTCTTCATGCATACGATGTCACGACTTTGCAAAATGAAACGGCTGTATGGAATTTCGAAGGCCAGCGAATTAAAATCGGAGGAATTGATGATATTCGGCTTGAAAAAGCAGATTATGAAGCGATACGGCCAGAGTTTGTGAAAGAAGATGTCAATATTCTCTTATCGCACAATCCAGATGTACATCATTTGATGAGTGAAGAGGAAGGAATCGATCTTGTCCTGAGCGGTCATACGCATGGGGGACAGATCCGAATTGGGAAATTTGGACCGTATGAAAAAGGAAGAACAGGCCAGGTCAAAGGTGCGTTCTTTCTCATTAGTAATGGCTACGGTACAACAAAAATTCCCTTGCGTCTCGGAGCAGAACCAGAAACCCATCTGATCTATTTAATGCCTCTAAAAACGCATTAACTTGCGGCACCCTCAATATTTTCCATAAAAGTCACCGTAAGCATAGCTTCATGCTTGTCTTCCGTCTTGACACAGTGTAAACTGAATACAAAATTAAGAACCTATGACTCATCATCTCATATACTACAGTATGATGTGTGTTTAGAAGAGGCAGGAGGGAACGTTATGCGACTGGAGCGTCTGAATTATAATAAAATCAAAATTTTTCTCACACTAGATGACCTGACAGACCGAGGTCTTACGAAAGAAGACCTTTGGAAAGATTCGTTCAAAGTCCATCAGCTGTTTAAAGACATGATGAACGAGGCGAATCAGGAGCTCGGTTTTGAAGCGAATGGACCGATTGCTGTTGAAGTATTTTCTCTTCAGGCGCAGGGGATGGTCGTCATTGTCACAAAGAGTCAGCAGGAAGATGCTGATGATGAGTTTGATGAAGATTACATTGAGATGCAAGTCAAGCTCGACGAGAGCAAGCATGTGCTCTATCAATTTGCCTCGTTTGAAGATGTGATTCAACTGTCCCATAGTTTAAGTCGTATTGGACTTTTAGGGGGTACAGTTTACCATTATGAAGGTCAATATTATCTCAGCCTAGATGATGTTGGAGAACTATCTGCTGATACAGTCATTTCAATTTTAGCAGAGTTTGGTTCACCTACGACACTCACCATTCACCGGCTAAAAGAGTATGGAAAAGTGATCATGCAAGAAGATGCTGTGAAAACGATTCAAATGTATTTTTAATCACTTTTTTCTATTATATTTAATACTGTTGTGATGAAACAACAGTATTTTTTTATATCCTTTTTTATATTTATAAACGCTGATATTTTATTTTGATAAAAAACGCTTTTTACCTTTGCTTTACCAGTACGAAGGTGTATACTATTGCTTGAAAGGGAGCAGTAGATCATGAAAGATTTCTAGGGGGTTTATTTTAATGGCAGCCGATCAAAACGCCGCTCATAACGCAGAAGATAAGCTAGATGTTTTAAAGTCAACTCAAACCGTCATACATAAAGCGCTAGACAAATTAGGGTATCCGCAGGAAGTGTATGAATTGCTGAAGGAGCCAATTCGTCTATTAACGGTCAAAATTCCAGTACGTATGGATGATGGATCTGTGAAAATCTTCACTGGTTACCGCGCACAGCACAATGATGCTGTCGGTCCAACAAAAGGCGGAATTCGTTTCCACCCGAACGTTACGGAAAAAGAAGTAAAAGCGCTTTCAATTTGGATGAGTTTAAAATGTGGAATTGTGGATCTTCCTTATGGCGGAGGAAAAGGCGGTATTATCTGTGATCCAAGAGAAATGTCATTCAGAGAGCTTGAAAAACTTAGCCGCGGCTATGTTCGCGCCATCAGTCAAATTGTTGGACCAACAAAAGATGTTCCAGCACCAGACGTGTTTACGAACTCTCAAATTATGGCATGGATGATGGATGAATATTCTAGAATTGATGAGTTTAACTCGCCAGGATTTATTACAGGAAAACCAATTGTTCTTGGGGGATCACACGGACGTGATACTGCAACAGCAAAAGGTGTGACGATCTGCATCAAAGAAGCGGCGAAGAAAAAAGGAATTGACATTAACGGGGCTCGTGTTGTCGTACAGGGATTCGGAAATGCAGGAAGCTACTTAGCTAAATTCATGTATGATGCTGGAGCGAAAATCGTAGGGATTTCAGATGCGTACGGCGGATTATACGATGAAGATGGTCTAGATATTGACTACTTGCTTGACCGACGTGACAGCTTTGGAACCGTCACTAAATTATTTAACGATACAATTACAAACCAAGAGCTGCTTGAGCTGGATTGTGATATCCTAGTACCTGCAGCCATTGAAAACCAAATCACAGAAGATAATGCGGCAAACATTAAAGCTAAAATTGTCGTAGAAGCAGCAAATGGTCCAACGACACTGGAAGGAACCAAAATTCTTTCAGATCGTGGTGTACTACTTGTCCCAGACGTACTTGCGAGTGCGGGTGGTGTAACTGTTTCTTACTTTGAATGGGTTCAGAATAACCAAGGGTTCTACTGGACTGAAGAAGAAGTTGAAACTCGTTTAGAAGATATGATGGTGAAATCATTTAATAATATTTATGAAATGGCGCAAAACCGCCGAATTGATATGCGTCTTGCTGCATATATGGTCGGTGTACGTAAAATGGCTGAAGCTTCTCGATTCAGAGGCTGGATTTAAGCGGCTGATTTGCATCGCGCCTTAAAATCTCCTATCCTTAAATAGGAGATTTTTTTATGGAATGAAACAAAGAATCAAACAGCCCAGCAATTGTTATTGCAGTGAAATGACAGGAGTGGAACAAATGAAACAAGAAAAAGCGATCATAATAGGAGGCGGCCCATGCGGGCTATCAGCTGCCATCGCACTCAAGCAAATTGGGATTGATGCACTTGTGATTGAAAAGGGGAATGTCGTGAACAGTATTTATCATTACCCAACACATCAAACCTTTTTTAGTACAAGTGAAAAGCTTGAAATCGGTGATGTCGCTTTTATTACTGAAAATCGTAAGCCCGTTCGTATTCAGGCACTTTCCTATTACCGAGAGGTCGTCAGACGAAAAAACCTGCGTGTGCATGCTTTTGAAAAAGTAAACGCCGTGAGGAAACAAGATGGCCGGTTTACGGTGAGTACATCAAAAGACGACTATTCATGTGATTACGTCGTCATTGCAACTGGCTACTATGATCATCCAAACTATATGAACGTCAAAGGAGAAGACCTTCCCCACGTGTATCACTACTTTAAAGAAGGACATCCATATTTTGATAAAGATGTGACGGTGATCGGCGGGAAGAACTCTAGTGTGGATGCTGCGCTAGAACTTGTGAAATGCGGAAGCAGAGTCACTGTGCTTTATAGAGGAACTGAATATTCATCCAGCATCAAACCTTGGATTTTACCAGAGTTTGAAGCGCTTGTCCGTAATGGAACGATTCGCATGGAGTTTGGCGCGCAGGTGAAAGAAATCACAGAAGAAGATGTGATCTTTACAAACCAGCAAAATCAAACGGATCGAGTGAAAAGTGACTATGTATTTGCCATGACTGGCTATCATCCAGATCATTCTTTCTTAGAAAAAATGGGTGTCACGATAGATCAAGAATCAGGCCGTCCAGCATTTGATGAACAAACGATGGAAACGAATGTTGAAGGTATTTTCATTGCAGGAGTCATTGCTGCTGGAAATAATGCAAATGAAATTTTCATCGAAAATGGAAGATTTCATGGCGGACTCATTGCAGAAGAAATCAACAAAAGAATCAACGGATAAAAAAAGAACTGGATCCTTCAAAAGGGGTTCGGTTCTTTTTTATATAAATTGGGATTATATAGAAAGTTATTTTTAGAAAAATGGGCCCGAGTCATATAAAAAAAGGGTAAATCATGGTACGATAATGAAGGATAATGTAGGGAAAGAGGTCTGGTTATGATCGCAATCATCTCAGCAGGTTTAGCTCCCGGCATCGCACTTTTAAGTTATTTTTATTTGAAAGATCAGTACGACAATGAGCCGGTTCATATGGTCATCAGATCTTTTATGCTAGGTGTCATACTTGTGTTTCCAACCATGTTTATTCAATATGTCCTTCAAGAGGAAAATATCGCAACAAACCCTATCTTGATTTCATTTGTGACGTCGGGCTTTTTAGAGGAATCATTAAAATGGTTTATTTTAATGGTCAGCGTTTATGCGCATGCCCAGTTTGACGAACACTATGACGGGATTGTGTATGGAACGAGTGTCTCACTTGGTTTTGCAACACTTGAAAATATTCTTTACTTAGTCGGTCATGGGGTCGAATATGCATTTACCCGTGCTTTATTACCTGTATCAAGTCACGCATTATTTGGTGTTGTGATGGGATTTTATATCGGAAAAGCCCGCTTCTCTGATAAAAAAGAGCAGCGCAAATGGCTGATCCTTTCTTTAACGCTCCCTGTGCTGTTTCACGGCCTGTATGATTTCATTCTATTAGGAATGAAAAACTGGGGATATATCATGGTGCCGTTCATGATTTTTTTATGGTGGTTTGGTTTAAGGAAAGCAAAAAAAGCCCGTGCGGTAAAAATGGTGCAAATTTAATTTTTGAAAACGTCCTATTTGTTGATAGGGCGTTTTTTTGTCTTTTCCATCCAATTCTCTCCTGTGTTGAATGTATAAAAATAGGGATCGGAAGAAACATATATTCAAACATCAAAAGTACAGGAGGATCAAATATGGATAAAGCTCGTTTCATAAAACAAATCGTTCTTATCTTCTCAATCGTTCTTCTTGCGTCTTCACTTTTGACAGAGAGTAAAAGTGAAGCCTTCACCAGCCAAGTCATCCAGCGCGGCGCAACAGGAGAAGATGTAGTCGAACTGCAAGCGCGGCTCCAATACAATGGTTTTTACAATGGCAAAATTGATGGCGTCTATGGCTGGGGGACGTACTGGGCCGTTCGTAACTTTCAAAGCCAATTTGGCATCAAGAAGGTCGATGGACTTGTAGGCGAGAAAACAAAAAGCTTATTAGTTCAAAAGACGAAATACTACAAAGAATTTGTTCAAAAGCAGCTGCAGCAAGGGAACCAGTTTACCCATTATGGCGGAAAGCCTCTTGATCAGCAAACAAAGGCTCCTGCGCAAAGAAGCTCGCAAAAAAAGACAGCCCAAGGTACAAAAGAAAATCAAAAAAGTCAAAGTGGATCATCTGGGAAGTCTGGCAATCAGTCAGGCAGCCAGCAGGGGAATCAAACACCGAAACAAACAGCAGCCAACATGCCTGGTGGATTTTCTAGTAATGACATTCAGCTCTTGTCACAAGCTGTTTACAGTGAAGCAAGAGGTGAGCCGTATGAAGGACAGGTGGCCATCGCGGCCGTCATCTTAAACCGTTTGAACAATCCGACCTTTCCAAATACGATCGCAGGGGTCATTTTTGAACCGCTAGCATTTACCGCTGTAGCAGATGGGCAATTTTATATGACGCCAGATGAAACGGCAAAAAAGGCTGTGTTTGATGCAATCAATGGCTGGGACCCATCTGAGAGCGCCATTTATTACTTTAATCCTGATACAGCAACAAGTCCATGGATTTGGGGAAGACCACAAATTAAACGAATCGGGAAACATATATTCTGCGAATAAAAAGAGGTGTAAATAAATGATCAGAGGAATATTGATTGCTATTTTAGGAATTGCTGTCATCTCAACAGGTTACTGGGGCTATAAAGAACATCAAGAAAAAGACGCCGTGCTGCTTCATGCTGAGAACAACTACCAAAGAGCCTTCCACGATTTAACGTATCAGGTGGATCAGCTGCATGACAAACTGGGCGCAACACTTGCGATGAACAGCCAAACATCCATCTCACCAGCACTTGCAGATGTATGGAGAATGTCATCAGAAGCGCATAACAATGTCAGCCAGCTCCCGCTCACATTGATGCCTTTTAATAAAACGGAAGAATTCCTGGCAAATGTCGGAGACTTTAGCTACAAATCATCAGTCAAAACTTTATCAGACGAACCATTAAATAAAGATACACACAAAACCATTACAGCCCTTTATAATCAAGCATCAGATATCCAAAACGAACTTAGACAAGTGCAGCACCTCGTCCTTAATAAAAACTTAAAATGGATGGATGTTGAAATGGCGCTGGCTGACGGCGATCGAAAGAACGACAACACCATCATTGACGGGCTGAAAACAGTCGAGAGAAATGCTGATGCGTTTGCAGATGTCGATCTTGGGCCTACAAATGTGTCGACAGAAAAAGAAACACAAGGCTACAATCATCTAAAAGGCGATAAGATTTCAAAAAAAGAAGCGATCCGCATTGCACAGCAATTCACACCCGACCATAATCAACATTTTAAAGTGAGAAAAAGCGGCAGCAAAACAAATCGTGACGTGTATAGCTTATCGATGTCTGATCCAGACAGCCATGCTAACTTTTACTTAGACTTAACTGAAAAAGGAGGGCACCCAGTCTACCTTCTTCAGAATCGTGACGTGAAAAAACAAAAAATCAGTTTGAATGCTGCATCAGAAAAAGCACTCAGCTTTTTAAAGAAGCACGGATTTGACACAGAATCGTTCCATTTAGATGAAAGTGCACAATTTGATAATATCGGTGTATTTACCTATGTGCCTCTTCAAAAAAATGTATTACTTTATCCAGATAGTATACGCATGAAAGTCGCATTGGATGATGGCGAGGTTGTTGGGTTTTCAGCGAAGGACTACTTAACGAATCATAAAACTCGAGACATCAAAGCACCGAAAATCTCTCAAAAAGAAGCACAGAAAGCATTGAATCAGCATGTAAAGATCGAAGATACTCATTTGGCGATTGTGCAAAATGATATGTCAGAGGAAGTTCTGTGCTATGAGTTCCTCGGAACGATAAAAAACGATACGTACCGCATGTTCATTAATGCAGATACTGGAAAAGAAGAACGGGTAGATAAACTGAAAAACGCAGAACCTATATATAAAGACCTATAGAAAAGGAAGCGAGGAAAAGGCTAATAAGTCTTTTCCTTTTGTTTTAGACATGGTTTAATATAGGAGAGGATACGATTTCACAGATGAAAAGAGTGATGAGGAATGTTACAAATAGGGGATGCAATCACAATTGAATATGTCAATGAGAACAAAGAAGTGAAAACAGCAAAATCGAAGGTTTTGGAAAATAATAACGATGATATTTGCATTAATTATCCAGCAGATAAAGAAACGGGCCGCACCATCTACTTAAATCAGCAAACAGAAATCACCGTCTTCTTTTTTGACGAAAATCAAATTCCATACAAATGTACAAGCGAAGTCATCGGAAAAAGAAAAGAAGATATTCCGATGATTGTTATTTCCATTCCGCCAAAAGAAAAAATGATCCGGCTTCAGCGAAGAGAATATTTGAGAGTGGATACGATGATCAAAGCCACCATCATGCAAACGGACGAAGAGCCCTTTGACACGTTTATTGTGAATATAAGTGCTGGCGGCGTGGCGATTGCTGTTCCTGAGGGCGTGTCATTGAAAGATTATGGAGAAGTGGCCACAGAGTTTGAACTTCCCTTAAAAGAGCCTGTGAAAATTAAAGCGGTTGCAGAGATGAATCGAGTATATCAAGATGAACAGTCTGGCAAAACAAGAGCGATCATGGAGTTTTCAGAGATCACAAATGACCACCAGCAGCACATTATGAAATACTGCTTCCAGCAGCAGCTTTTAACACGTGTGAAAAAAGCATAAGAATAAAGGGTGTAAAAAGCTTCCATACTAGAGAGGAAAGAATCTAGCGTGGAGGCTTTTTGTATGAAGACAATGGAAAGATGGTTATTGAAAGTGGTGTTCATTCAGCTTGTTTTATTGCTAACTGTTCAGATCACACTTCATTTGACGAAAGGAGAACTTTTTTTGTCAAAAGTCGTGCAGTATGAGGGTGTGAATAACATGAGCATTGAAGAATGGATTGAGACGTTTAAGCAGAAGGATTGATAGAAAATTCCCCCGTTTGAGCGGTGATCGTGTTACAATTCATAAGGGAGATTCAATCAAGGAGAGGTATTATGAAAAAGAAATTATCTATTGCAATTGATGGTCCTGCAGCAGCAGGCAAAAGCACTGTGGCAAAAATTGTCGCAGCCAAAAAATCATATATTTATATTGATACAGGTGCCATGTACCGCGCGATTACACTTGCGGCACTTAATCAAGGTGTAGACCTTGAAGACGAACAGGCACTTGATTCATTACTGAAAAAAACAGTCATTGAACTTGTAACAACAGGCGAGGGTCAAAAAGTCCATCTAAACAATACGGATGTCACAGAGGATATTCGTACAGACCGCGTAAGCAACCAAGTATCGGTTGTTGCAAAGCACAGAGCTGTTCGGGAAGAAATGGTCCGCAGGCAGCAAGAGCTTGGCAAACGAGGTGGTGTCGTTATGGATGGAAGAGACATAGGCACTCACGTACTTCCAGATGCCGAAGTGAAAATTTTCTTGCTTGCATCAGTAGAAGAGAG
>NZ_LKCP01000052.1:0-38066 GCF_001518755.1 Bacillus sp. AM 13(2015)
TCCAAGCGTACAGGAAATACCCAACGCAGCTACAATGGATAAAGAAATTCTAGATATCCACTTTTTGTTCAAAATCGTACCCTCCCCCTTTGTGAATTCCAAATAAAGCATAACTTGAAATATACAGTAATTTCCATAGTTATAAAGTATGTAATTTACGACAAACAAAAAAAGCCCCTCCGATAAGGAAGGGCTTTTCATTTTACTTTTGTTTTACCTGAACATATTTCGTGGCTGCTGTGATATAAAGACCTGATTTAAGCTTATACATTTTTGCCCCATTTACCGTAACGGTCTTATCAATCGTAAATGCTTCACCCGGCTTTACTTTTTTGTGCTTTGCTGACCAATTTGGCTTATCATAGACCCATAGCCACCCGTCAGCATTCGGCTTCACTACAGCCATTTTAATGCCCTTTTGTGTCGTTTCCTTTTTAGGCTTTGTTTTAGTTGAAGAAGATACCTTTTTTAAACCCACGGCCGCCGCGATACCTGCAGCATGTCCCTCAGCCAAAGCATCTAGGAATGATTCCTGTTTCAACAACGTAGCATCTTTTTCCCGATCAATAAAAAGGTTCTCTGTCAAAATTGCTGGCATTTTTGTTTCTCTTAACACCGCAAGATTTTTAGACTTAGTCCCGCGGTCTCCTGCTTTTTCTTTTATCTTTTTATAAATGGAATCATGTACGATCTTTTGCTGCTTGCCAGTGCTGGATGCTGCTGATAGCTTATCAAAACGAAACGTCTCAAAACCTGTTCCTCCGCCAGCGTTGATGTGGATAGATGCAAAATAATCAGCGCCCCAATTATTTGCTAGTCTTGCTCTTTGGGATAGATCAATATAAACATCAGTTGATCGCGTAAGTTTGACTGCTGCCCCATACACCTTTTCAAGAATCGCTTTAGTTTTCTTAGCGATCTTTAATACAAGATCCTTCTCTTTCAGACCATTTTCTGCTGCGCCCGGATCGTGCCCACCGTGTCCCGGATCAAGCATAATTTTCTTTGTCATGTTCATCTACTCCTTAATTTGTTTTTATATAGAAAAAAGCCGCCGATTACTCAGCAGCTTTCTTTTCCTCTTCTTCTTTCTGACTATCGTTTTCGATCACATGAAGACGGTCTGTAATAGAAGCCGGAATTTTCACGCCGATCTGTGCAAGGTTCTCTACGATAGACAACCCTTCATTGGCGATGTAAAAAAGCACTGTCCCAAAGGTCAGCACTCCATTTAAACCCATGATCTGATCAATGATGTTAGCCACAATCACAACAACGAAGCTGAGCATTTTACGCACGTAACCGAACCATGCAGTTCGGCTGCGTAGCTTGCCGATCTTCCATGCTTTAATGATTCCTGTCAAAACGTCGATGACGCTTAGCAGCAAAAGCAAGTCCAAAAATTTCACTCCGCCAAATAAATAAGTCTTCGCTAAATCCAAAGTTTCAAAGTTAATAAACACTATCGTTTCCTCCATTTCTTTTGTCACCTCCTTTAAGAAGGCAAAATAAAAAGCACCTGTTAAGATGCTGTTGAACCTAAATCCACTGAGACAGCAGGCTTTTCAAACTTCAAACCTGTTATCTCTTCAAACTCTTCTTTTGTAATTACTTTCAACGAAACATATTCCCTCATGATTTCAGGCGTATACACGCCCCAATCCCAAAATACTTTTATGTCGTCCGCCGTTGGATAAATCATGATGCCCCGCCTCTCTGCAGCTGCGTAACTTGCAATGTGAGTAAAGCAGCCTGTTTTTTAAGAGTGGTTATATCATTAGGTAAAGGCGGTTTCGGCTGCAAGCTATCAATGTATTCTTGAGTAGCCGTTTCGCTCCACTCCCTTTTTTCCTCGTTATATTTTGGTAAATACAACCCTTTGGGCAGATCCACATCTGTAGCGTCTTTCGGCATCTCGTCATATTCACTTATTACATCTTCACCTGTATACATAAAATTTTCGTCATAATAATATATGTGCATGTCCCTTCCCTCCTTTACCACAATGGAATTGACTCGTTTATCTCAACTCTCGACACTTTTGAATTATCGTTCGCGTTTAGACCATTGAACTTGAGTGATCCGTCTTTCTCAAGCGTCAAACGTGCCGATCCGTACGATCCAACCGTAGCACCCAAAAATGCAGTTTCTCCTGACGGTTTTTGAGCAAAACGGGCAATCACTGTATCATTTGCCGGAATACCTTCAAAAGAACCACGTATACGTAATTCATTTTGACGTATGGAGAATTGGAGAGGATTTCCCGCAAATTGTTTTACTGTTCCAGCGACTAACGTCACCTGATTCCATGTGCTGCTTAAATCTTTTTCGGTTAGCAATCGGTTCCATCCACTCCATACGTTATTGTTAAGGTAATTTGTATAGATATTGTTGATATAATCTGTTGCATATACCCATCCAAATGTACCCTTTCCATTTGTCGCATCTGTAATGTGGAAGAAACCTCTGAAAGAACGGTTGTTAGGTAAATCTTTTGATTTTGCTATTGCGTAAAAAGAGCCCATCCCTAGACCGTTATCAATCACGGCATCCAAAATACTAACTGATGTGTCTTTAATTGAAATCAACGGCAAGCCCGTATCGGTCGTGATTTTCTTTTGTTGAAAACCCGCCACAAGGTCTTTCATCTTTTTCGCAGCTGTATCTGCTTTATCTTGAGCGCCTGCGGGCGTCTCTGCATATTCATTCGTATATTTTTTAGCTGCCGCAAGTGCTGCATCTACTTTAGACTGCGCGCCTTGTTTTGTTTCGATTTTTTCCAAGTCCTCGAACTTGGCTCTCAGATCATCAATCGTTTGTATAGACTCTTCGTAAAGCTCATTTATCTTGGCTCTTAAAGCCTCAAACTCGTCCACATAATACTCAGTGATCGGTACAATATCTTGATCAATGAGTGACTTTGAAATGTTAAAAGAGAACTGATGCACAGACATAGATTGATCATTTGTATAGTACAAGTTTAATTCAGCTTGTACTAAGCCAAAGTGCTTAACTTCATTGTCTGACAAGATGTATTCAGCTTGACCTTCGACACGATCAATAATTGTTACGTCTCGAATGAATCGGCTGCCGTCAGCCATAACTAATACAAGTTTTCCTGTGACAGCTGCAAGAGGTAACGGCACGCCATCTTTCGTGAGTTTAAATATCAACCGTGCTGTCTGACGGTCCTGCGTCCAAAAATTTATGCTGGTTGATACGCTTGAACTGGTATACGCGTTTACATCAAAATCAAGTGGACCATTTTTGCGAATCATGTTATCACCTCTCTCATGTTACATTTTCAAATGATTTAATAGGATCAACGCTGTTGTCTTTCAAAGAACCTTCTGCGCCGGCTCCTTTAAGTCGATTGCCGAAATGCTGAATCCTTGAACACTTGCTAGTCATATACATCGCGTATCTGCATTTTTTTCCTCGCACTTTGTTGAATCTTGCTGCTGAATCTGTGACTCCATCCATGAAGATAATTCCGTAATACGGGTTTGATGAAGAAGTCCTTTTACCAGCATTCTGAATATCGCTGAAATCAACGTTTATGTCCTCTGAATCTCCTGAAACAGAAATCCCAGAATAGCCAACTTCTCGTAAGGTTGTGTTTGTGACATCAATGTTCTTGCACCCTAATTCTACGCGCACGCCGTTTCCTTCGATGTCTCGTCCGACGTTTAGATCAGCTTTACCATTGCTGCAGCGTGTTAAGAGCACCCCATGATGCTTGATGTCTCTAAATTGATTGTGAGACACCAAAAAGCCATCCACATCCGATAAATGGATAGCATGCTTGACCTTTACGCCATTGATTTTGTTTCCTGAAACTTCAACGTCGTCAATTTTTTGAATCCCTTTACGGCCATATACCTGAATAGCATGACGCTCTTTGATATTGGTAAAAGTGTTATCTTTGACTGAAAGACGCTTTACCTTGTTGACCCTGTTCGTAGGATTGCCGTTTGCGTCTTGCGTGTAGACCGATTCAACTCTTGGGATCATTAGTCTTACACCGGATGCACAATCCTTAAATCTGTTTCGGCTTATTACAACGTCTTCCCATTTGTTCCCTGAAATTGCGTACTCGGTCGTATCTTCAAAATCGTTGTTTTCGATACGAATATCAGAATACCAAAAGCCATCTGTGCTGGTGTGAGAATCTATCCCCCGTGCATATCCTTTTAAGCTTTCGGATCTGCTGAAATAGCAGTCTCGAATAGTAACATGCTTGCTGACAGTTTGGTCATAAGCACCAAAGGCGCCAAAGTTGCCCGCCGATCTCATTAAGTCCAGCTGAATCGCAGCAGAAAACCATCTGTCGCCTTTATAATCAGCGAAACCTTTAAACCAGACATTTTCAACTAAGACGTGCTTATTACCTGCGCAGTCAAAGGCATGACCGCCGCACACATCCTTGATAGTGATGTCCCGTATGATAATGCGCTCAGCATGTGCAAAACCTATGACTGAACATTGTTCTTTGATCTCTCCCCCTGCGCTATCAAACACCCCTTGACCGTCAATCAGTATATTTCCGTGGCCGTCATATTCCTTTGTTTGATCTTCTTTATCCCCATTTACAAGCATTGATCCCACAAAGCCACGTTTAATAACGGCACCAGCTTGTAAGGTTAAATGAGTGTTTTTATATATGCTTGCTGTCTCCATTAGTTTGTATTGTCCAGGAGGAACAACAATGTGCACAGGGTATAATTTTGCAAGACTAAGAGCTGCCTTGAATCCTGCAGTAAAACTTCCGTACTTTTTAATAAACCTTTTTAGATTCAGGGAAACGGCAGCTGCTTCTATTTCTTCTTCAAGTATTTGAAAGTCATAGTCTAATCTGTCTTTTGCTGTGGGATGAATAGATGCATCCCTAGCAACTCGAATGTCTACAACTTCCTTGACATCATTCCCGTCATGATTGAGAACAAGGTTTGTCAATCTAGCCCACATGTTGTCAATCCTGTTGGCAACAGTAAATAGACCATGCATAATTTGACTAGACAAATGAGCTTTTTTACTGTCCTTGTGAGACTGTAATTCAGTAGCGTTTTTATTAAGCTCATTCTCAACCGTTTGCATGTCGCCACGCAATTGGGATTCATAGACTGAGTTTCGGGTCGAGTCATAATCTTTTTTAAGCCGGACCATTTTATTCACTCCTTTCAATTCCAAAAGAAAAAACGCTTCTAATTGAGCGTTCTCATCAATTGATCAATGTATCTTTTTTGCTGCTTAATTTGCCGCGCCTGGCTTACTTGATAGTCCTGGATGTCTTTCCTAAAGTTAGCGAAAGTCATCTTAGGGCTGTCATACGGGTTGAGGGGATTATAAGTGACAGACACTAACCTTACATCGTCCTCAAATGTGATCCCATTTGCTGTATCAGCAATGACATGGATCGTGTCACCTTTCCAAAAATCCTCTTCTATACCCTGCAATGCTGGCTCATAGATATACTGATACTCAGCCTCAACTACCACGTCAGGATACGGGTTTACGTGCTTTTTCAAAGCAGATACCATGTTGCTTGCTTTTTTTACTGTGTCGTCTCTTATCGGCTCTCCCCAGCGCGGCTTACCCTCGATCAAAAATTTGTCCTCATCAGGATGAATGTATAGGATTGGCTCGAATTCGTATTCAGGCTCTTTCTCCTTTTCATCCTCCGTTTTTGTATCGGTTGACTTTGTGTCACTTTTCTTAGCTTTCTTTTCTGCACCGTAACCCCATGCACGCGTTGATGTGTTTTGATCATTAATCTTCATCTTAAATCCTGGCATATTGTATCGGCTGTCGAAAGTGTAATCTGCTACTTTTCCCATCTTTTTATATACGTAGATGACGTAGTTGTTTACATCAAGCTCTATTTCATAGTCATCTACAATCTGATCCATTAATTCAATCCTATTCTTTTCGCCGAAGCCATCTTGATCAACGGTATCAAATGCAGATTCTTTTTCTTTCAGGACATATTGAAAAGGTGTGTCAGCAAGTGCAATGTCTAGGGCTTCTTTGATGTTCAGTTTCTTTGACGTTTTTTCCTCGACTCTGCTATTTACAAGAAGGACAGTATAGACATGATTGGCCGTTACCTTCTTCTGCAGCACGTTTTTCCTGCTCTGATCAAGCTCAATGTCTGTAATGTAATACTTTTGATGATTGTATACTTTCTCGTCTAAATACAGTATGTTCCCTGGAACAAGTAAATCAAATTCAGTTCCGTTATCCTCAGTCCGCAATAGGGTAAAGGTGAAACTCTTCTTACCTGTTGTATCGTCTTGAAGCTCCAACACAGCGCCGACGATTTCGACTAGATCTTTACCGTCTTTGGTTGAGACGTGCAGCTGCCTAAAATCAATGTCAGTTGGCAGCCCGTCATTTAATTCTACATCCTTGCCCTGGTATTCTTTGCTTGGATATGTCGGTTTAGTTGGTGTTTCAGGTTCACTCGGTTCATCCGGCGCATCATCAAAGGTGTCGTATTGAGTAAGTTTGTAAGTAAAAATGATGCTGTTTAATTTTGTTGCATAGTTGATATCCGTGGCGTACCCAGCTTTTGAAACTGCTTCAGTAGCCTTTTTATAATCTTTTTCACCTACCACATCTTTATATCGACTCAAACGGGTGTACAGGCTTCCAAGATCTGCTAAGCTCTCTGCGTATGATGGATACTTTCTAAACTTAGCTTGTATCCTGGTGACGTTTCCCTTTTTGTCTTGTTCGCTTGTCCACATGAGAACATATTTACCGTTATATGTCCCTTTAATTCCAAACAAATTATTTGCTTGTTTAGAAAGTCCGCTGGATCCGAAACCACTTTCTAAGCACCCTTGGGCAATGACTAGGCTTGCAAGGACATTATATTTTTTATAGACTTTCTGCGCCCCTGGTGCTAGTTTTTTTATAAAATCCGCAGCAGCCATGACATCCTCCTTTTACGGAAAATAAAATCTTGTATCGAATACAATTTCAAAATCACTTGTATTCTGTATCTCAAACTCATTCATGCCTTTATCTAAGGACGGTATCCTTCCCGATGTTTTCAATCTTTTATTGCCGACAACGGTATACTGTTTCAAGTTTCTGACTTGCTGGGACTTTTTCAGATCGGCCTCTATTTTCAACCTTTCGTTATTCGTGTGATTGATGATAGTCACGTTTTTTCCCTTTGCGTTTAGCAGCACATTATAATCATGCTGCAACGGGCTAATAGGCACACCTGGATTGAATACGCTGAATCTTTTTTTGTTTTTAAATCGGTACTGCAGATCGTCACGTCTTTGAATGTTCATTCCTGAAAACCATCTTTCATTAGAAAAGTTCTGCGCGCTTAAAGACGTGCCCTTTGACTCTGCCAGCCCTGTGATATTGTTAAAATCCACTTGGAAGGATACCTGGTTTTTTTGCTTGTCTTTAGGGATCGTAAACCCTCCGTCACACGTAACCGCAAAACGCCTCCCAGGAAGCAGATCACATGAGATGTAATACCAGAAGGGCTGAACAACGAGATCATAGAACTCATGCCTGTACTGATAAAAGTTTGCCGCGATTTTAGCATCAAGTAATATCTCAACCTTGATAGACCTTTCTTTGTACACTATGTCGCGCGGGTGCTGCGTCGGTACAAGTCCGTTAAACCTGGTTAACTGTACAAGCTCCCTTTCAGTGCTTGGCGCATCAGGTGCAAAGCTAAGCAACTTAAAATAGGGCAGTAACCCCGACAAAGGTTGCTCCCCCATTCCATCTCTGAAATCAAAATACAGATCCATTTATCTTTTCAGCCCTCCTTTATAGGCATTCTGCTCATATTTTTGAGCGCTCTTTTTGTCTAGAATAGATGTATCCCCTTGATTAAAAACGATGTCTGCTAAATGCTCACCGCCAATAATGACAGGCGCAGGATGGATTCTGATTGTTTGTCCCGCAGCACTTAAGCTCTCATTGTTCGTTTGTAGATTATTTGATAGAAGACTAATAAGCGCATCTAGCTTTTGGTTTAATACAGGCGTATCAATCTCATTTCTCACAGTCAGTTCAGCGCGCATTGTATTTATTTCATCTGCTGCCCCCTGGATGTTAAACGCCATTCTATTAATTTCAGATTTAAAGGACGTCATAGCACCTTGCGCCATAGCTGCAGTGCTCTTTTTCACGTCCTGCGCTTTTTCTCCAAGCCCAATGATAAACCCATCGCCAAAGTTCACACCTTCTGCAATGGTCTTCTTTGCAGGTGATTTTGATTGTATGGAATCTTTCAGCGAACGTATTGCAACTTTACCGATGGCCCATGCAGCTTTCCATATCGTACCGCCTGTGCCTCCCATGCTACGAATACCGTTAGCAAAGCCTTTAGAAAAATCAGCACCTGTGCCAGTTGTTTTCACACTTGATAAACCTTGTTTTCCCGATTGTGCTACGGTGCTACCTGAATTACTAGCGTTTCCGGCTTGGCTACGGATTCCCGATGCAAATTGAACGCCTGCTTTTTGTCCGCCTCCGCCATCGGTTGTTTTGGCAAGCTGGGCTGTTGCTGACGCACTAACGGAAGATGCTGCAGACGTATTGGCACCTTTTGTGCTTGTTATTCCCGCACTATGACTTTTCCCTTTTGTCACTCCTGCTTGAGTAGCTTGAGTGGTATTTTTGTTTAGGTTTGATAACGCTGTTTGGTTTACGCTGCTTGCTGCAGTGCTTGTGCTGCCTTTTGTTGAGCTTATACCTGCGCTAAATGATTGGCCTTTTTGTGAGCCGAATGTTTTAGCTCCTGCATTGCCTTCACTTAGCTTTTGCCTAAGTGCTTGCTGCAGAACTGTACCACTGTTAGATACGTTAATTTTTGACGAACTGATTCCATCGCTAAATGATTGACCTTTTTCTTTCCCTGCAATTCTAGGAATGCCGTTTTCCTCTCGCAGTTTTTGATCCAGTGTTTGTTTAAGGATCGAACCACTTGCTAACGTGTTAGGCGTGGCAGCTGTTAAGCCGTCCGCAAATTCATCGCCCATTTTCTTTCCTGATTCACGGGCAGATGTTGCACGGTTGAATTCATTTTCAGCATTTATGATTGCTTCGTTTGCTTTGCTCGCCGATTCTTCTGCAGAAAAGCCTAGACCCTCGTTAAACTCAATGAGAGCTTGTTTCGTTTTTTCTAAGGCTTCTTCTTTGCTGTCTCCCAGCTTTTGCAAGAAAGCAACCTGTTTTTCGGCCCAGCGTGCTTGGTATTTTGCATCGCTCTCTTCCATTTCAATGAAGATCCCCATCGAATTACTGGAATACTCTTTTTGTTTTTCCAGGGCTTTTCCCGTTTCCAAGTCCAGCAACTTACCATCTTGCGACATCTGATCAAACAAAGCTTTGGAACTGTTTTTGTAAGCCTCTAGGTTTTCAGCAAGAGCTTTTTGATAATCAGCATTACTTTTAGCTTTTAGTGCTTTGTGCTGCGCTGCTGATATCGCTTCTTTTGCAAGGGCCTCGTCTAAAACTTTATTTCTGTAGTCGCGATCTTCTTTAGCCGCCTTCTGTCCCTCTTTATAAATGCCGCTGATTTGATCGTTGTAGCTTTTAGCATTTTTGAAAGAGAGTTTATTTTGACTTTCAGAAACCCTCTGCTGCATAGCAATAGCGTCTTTTTGATTGGCAGCAAATTTACTCGTCGACTGCTGGAAAAATGAAATGATATCTTCAAAAGCTTTCTTTTGTGACGCATTCATTTTAGAGGTGATTAAACCCGTTTCATCTTTCAGCTGTTCTAATTTACGCATCTTCTCGCGGACTTTTTGAACGTCTTTGTCAATGTCTCCAACTAATTGATCAGACCAATCTTCTCCGATTTTCTTCGTCTCTTTCTCCTGGTCTTCAAATAATCCTTTGAGAACTGCAATTGCATCAGTCTTAAATCCTTCTAACTCCTTAATAAGAGATGTGGACATTTTTTGATAAGTAGACAATAGATTGCTTGCCATCTTCTCGGCTTCTTTTCCTGAAACCTGTGTCAGTTGGAACAATTGCGACGTAGCTTTTTCGCGTAGATTCACATATGAACCGGCTGCCTTTTGTGTTGCTTTAGAAACGCCCTCACCATATAGAAGAGCCGATTCTTTTGCTTCTTCTTGGCGTTTCTTTTGATTTTTCAGCTGCTCATTGTAAGCATACGTCGCAACGGCAATGCCTCCTAGTAAAGCCGTTCCACCAACTATGGCAAGCCCCACCGGACCCGTAAATGCTAAGAGCGCACCGATACCCATCGTCAGCGTTGCAACTGCTGTTGTGGCGCCTAAAACACCCGTAGCAAACAACGCAGTTTTAGCAACCGTTTGAGCTGTGGCAGAATCCATTTTGTTAAACATGGAAACGATGTCTGCTCCTTTTTCAGCTAGGTTACCAAGCGCAGGAAGTAGACTTTCAGTAAGCTTAATCTTTGCCCCTTCAACTGCAGACTGGAAAGCAATGATACTGCCCCGCGCATTATCAAGCATTGTGTCAGCCATTTTTTTAGCTGCACCGTCTGATTCTTTTAGTGCTTTAGTGTTTTCTTTCAATGCCTTGCTGCCTTTTTGTAAGAGAACGGCCCAATGTTTGTATGATTCAGCTCCGACAATGGTTTTTAAGGTTGCGGCTTGCTGCTCCTTCGTCATGCCCTTCATACCCTTTTCCATCTCGGCAACAACTTCCGGCATGCTCTTCATATCTCCGGCAGCATCAAAAAATGAAAATCCTAACTTATCAATTACCTTCTGCGCCTTTCTAGCTGGTGTTGCCAGCCTGATCAAAGACGTACCAAACGCTTGTCCTGCGATTGAACCTTGCAAACCTGCATCACCAAACGCCATGACTGCGGCCGCTGATTCTTCGAGTCCCCAGCCTAATGAATTGGCGTTAGGTGCGAGGAACTTCATGGCCTCTCCCATCTGCTCCACGTTCGTGTTAGCATTAGCCGCTCCATATGCGATTACGTCCGATGCGTGCCCTGCTTCCGATGCTTTCATAGCAAATGCCTGCATCATGTTAGATGAGATGTCGGCGGCGGCAGCTAAATCTAGTTGACCTGCAGCTGCTAAATTCAGCATACCTGGCATGGCTGCGTAAATATCATTTGCTTTAAATCCGGCCATCGCCAGGAAGCTTTGTGCATCTGCGGCTTGGCTGGCGGTGAAAACAGTTGTTGCCCCCAACTCTTTAGCCTGGTTTTTCAGCTTTTCGACTTCTGCAGCTGTTCCCCCTGAAATAGCTTTTACTTTGCTCATTTGTGATTCAAATGACATACCAACTTCTACGGCGTCTTTCAGTGGGAGGGCCAAGCCAGCAAAAGCAACTCCTGAAGTCATCGCTACCGAAGCACCCGTACTTCTCATTTTGTTGCCAACTGTATTCATTCTTTGGCCCATCTTATAAAGTGATGAGGATGTTCTTTTTATCTCAGCTTCCATCCTCTGAATTTTGTTGGTCGTTTGTGTTAACGCATTTTGCGTCTTATTCATTTCAGCTGTTGCATAGTTCAACCGACGGGCCAGGGTTTGCGTTGATTCCGCATCCTTTCCCTTCTTGATGGCTGAATCTGCATAAGCTCTTTCAAGTGCTTTGACCTTCATTTTATGCTGGTCTAATTGCTGTGAAAGGGTTCTGACTTTCGCCTGCGACGTTTTCAATTCATTGCCCCACACACCAACGGCAGTCCTATTTTTCTCAAACTCGGACTTTATGTTTTTCATTTGAACTGCAATTGCTTTCATTTCCCCGTTAAATTGGGACGAATTAGAATACAGCTTTACTTTAATGTCTTTGCTCAATCCCTCACCACCTTTTTACAGTCCAGGTATCTGATCAATGTATAAAGGCTTATCCGATGCTGCAGCGTTTTTACTTGGCTTTTCCTTGCTCGCTTCTTTGCGCCGCGCGAGTCGCTTCAAGTGATAGACAATGTCCATTTCGTCTATCTGATTTTGAGTAAAGCCAATGTCCTCTAATGCGTTATACATATCAAGGACAGCATCGGACAAACTTACTCCCCCGGCTCTGCTTCCTCTGCGGTTTCTGGATTCAGGATCTTGCTCGCTTCAACGATATTTCCGATGACATAGTTTGCAGTTGCGTAGATTGTTCTATATAAAAGTCTTGAATCAATGCCTTTTTCAAATTCTTCTGCAGTGAATTTGTTTCCGAACACTTCACAGATAAACTCTGATTGTTTACTTGTATAAATCCTTTCAGGATCATTCGATTCAAGGTCTTCTGTTATTTCTGCCGCAGTCCTAAATAAAACACCCGTGATAAAGTTAGGTGTGGAAAATTTCTTTTTCTTACCGTTTAAATGCAAGGTGATTGTCAATGCTTCCATGCTATTGCCTCCCGATTACAAAATAAAAAAGAGCGTTATTAAACGCCCTTTCCGATGTCTACTGAACTTGTGGAATCCTCTGTATCTTTTCCCGTTGAAAACGACGCACCGTCATATACAACTTGTTTAAACCATTCATTCGGGTCAAAACCTTCACCAAACTCAGCTTGAGCCTTCCAACGATTTTTCCCCTTCTTATTTTGTAAAGTCATGAAACCTGCTTTAAATTTTGGTGTTTCAGGTTCGGCTTTCCCTTCGGTAGTTTTGTGTTCATTACCCAGCAATTCAGGAAGACCCTTCAAGAACCAATAATATCTGTGCCCGCCTGTAGATGTTTTCGCTCTAAACCCGAAAGCCAAGAAAACCGCCTTATCATCAGAGCTGGCAAAAGAAATCCCATTCTCGACCTTGTGACCGTAAATTTTGTTCTGCACCTCAATTGGCAGATCTGCTATTTCGGCCTCTAAATCAATATCGCCCATGTTGTTAAATGAATCAAAGACGCCGTTATCAGCCCAAAATTTAGACTGCTCTGATTTTGGATCGACTTTAACGTTTACGGCTCCTGGCAGTCTTTCAGGCTTTGCATATTCAAGTCCTTTATCGTCGTCTTGAATCAGCTCAGCATAATGAAACATGTCTAAACCGAAGATCGTTTTCCCCATCTGTTTTCCTCCTAGAAAAATGTTTTAACGTACCTCATGCCCTTGTGAAAGATTTTTGTATCTGTTTCGTAAAGATCCACTGAATCGTACCTGCCATATCCTAAATCTTTCATCAGTTTGTCTATCAGTTTTGCTATTTCTGTTTCATGCGTTCGCGTGTCTGCTTTTGAAAATATACTTAGCTGAAAACGAACTTCACTAGCAGCTGCTTGGTTGTCTCTGTATTCCTGGTCCCTGTCTGTAATCTCTGAAAATACAACCCTGGGGAATGCGGCCACATCATCGGCCACAAGATTATGAAAACCTCCTGTGACAAGCTGCTTTAACTCTTTGTTTTTTATTAACGCTGCACTCAATTCTTTTTTCGCATCAAAGCTCATTTAATTGGCGCCGTGATAATTCTTTCCATGATCTTCACAGCTTGCCCCTCCCCTTCAATTGCGCTTTTTTCAATAAATGGATGCGGCGGCATTTTAGACGTGCCCCACTCTAAAAATCGCCCTCTGTAAGCGACTTTTCTATTCGGACCAACCGAAACAAACAGTTCACCGTCTTTGGATTCTCTTGCAGCTGAAACGGTGATGTTATCGACCATGTGAGGCTGATTTTTTGAACTCTTATTCACGTTACGTTTTTGGTGCTCTGCTATTACCTCGCCCCCAGCTTTAAGGGCAATTTTTTCGGCTTTTTCTACATCGTCACCGATTTTATTGAAATATCTCGTTAAATCTTCGAATCCTTCAATATCCATATCAGCCATTTATGCCGACCTCATTACATGTGACTTCAAGCTGCTTCTTTTTATTATCAACGTCGTTAAAATCCATTACTTCGAAAGTGCGGTATATTGGCTCTCCTGCCTCGTCTGTTCCCGTTTGATGAAGGATTCGCATGTCTTGTTTAACGTCTTCTCGGTATCTTATTGTAATTTTCTTCGGTGACTTAACACCTAGCGCACCTGCAACAAGCGTGTCTGATTTTGAGCCAGAAAATCCTTCAATTGAACCCCATGTCACAAAAGCACTTTCGTAGGATTCATTCCATTTCAGCTCATCATCCTGTACCCTTTTCTTAACTTGAAAAGTTAATCGACGATTCAACTCGCTTATCTTCTTCATCCTCTTCTACCCCCACATAGCGAAGTTGAGTTAGTTGATCCCGAATAGTAAAAGGGATGGATGAGCCGGAAACGCCTGACTCATACACCCCTCGATTTTCGTACCAATGAGCAACAAGCATGCCTGTTACAAGTGCAAACTGCTCGTTTCCTTCAACATATCGCCCTATTCCATTTTTGATATATCCCTTTGCTGTAGCAATTAAGGTTTTAAGCAAGGCGTCATCTTGATCGGTATCAATTTTTAAATATTCATCTTTCAGCATTTTTAAATCCATAGAAGTCCGCCTACTTATTCAGTATTTTCTTTACCCTCAAGCTCATTGACTCTCGTCTGTAACTCGGTGATCATGTCTTTTACTGCAGAATTAAGATTCTCCCACATAACACTGCCAGTGCCTATGGTACGAGAGTTAACAGATTTATCTGCTAAATGGTCGTTTTTAATAGACCCCGTTTCAATTATTGCAGGATCTCCTTTGTCACCTTTTGGGCCTTGCTCTCCTGGATCGCCTTTTTCTCCTTTCGGACCTTGAGGGCCTTGTTCACCAGGATCTCCCTTTAATCCCTTCACATAAAGAGGATTTTCTTCGCTGTTGTCTTTCACCGTAACTGCCGTGATAGGTTTACCATCAGGGCCCGCCTCTGCAGACGTGAATACTCCATTACTTTCGTTTAGGTAATCTTTAGCCATGTTTAATCCATTCCTTTCCAATGTTTATTCTTTGCTCAGTTTGCTTTTCAGCTCTTTTATTTCGTCTTCCATTCCCTTGAGTCTAGTTTCAATAGACGAATTAAGATGCTCCGGCATGACGCTTCCCGTCCCGATGTTTACCGAACGAACCGCTTTTTCGGCCAGCATTTCATGTGTCACGCTTCCTGGTGCAGCTGATCCGCCGCCTCCTACACTCACTTCCTCGCCGTCTTTGACCATCTTTCCTCCTGCAAACTCTAATACACCACCAATGACAGTTCTATCCCCGCCATCAGTGGTGTAATTTTTCGTCACTCTCAAGACTTTTTCACCTCTTCTTCTTTTATTGATAGTTGGCCGTAAACTACGGCATCTTCGTCCCACTTTCGGACGTCTTCTCGTTCAATTGCACGTACTTTTGTTGTGTTCGTTTCAAATGATCCTGCTGCAAGATTCGTATAGTCGATAGATTGTTGCTGACGATCAAATAAGACAACGGCCTCTTTTAAATCTCCAACGATTACAGGAGCTTTCCCTGCTTTTGTTTTCAAGACCTTGTTTGAGATCACCACCACGCGGCGACCATACAGCATTTTGTTTGTCGGTTCGGAAGGAATATCCTTGAGTAGATATTTACCGTCCGCATCTTTCAGCTGATCCAGATAGTTAAACCCATCTTGGTTTGTCATGATGATCGCACCAGCTGAAATGGCGGTATCTAGCGTAACGTTTAAAGTCTTTTTAATGTCATCCAAGCCCTTAAATTCAACCTTTTTCAAATCATCAAGGATTTTCAGAATAAGTGCATTTCTTGTTGCGATTGATTTTTTAACGAACCACTTCGCAACATATGTCATGATCGCTTGATCTGTATCCTGCAGCAATGTATTCGAAAGTGGTAAAAGCCCTGCATAGTCAGTGATGGTATATGATAGTTTTGTAAACTTAGGCTGGTCTGTTTCTGGAATGTTTCCCATTTCCTCAATGTCTTGGAATGGTGTCATGTCTCCGTTTTTTTCAAGCATACGACTACCTGAACGGGTTGCAACCGGCTCGACCGTGACATATTGCTCAAGTTGATGTAATTGCTCTCGCTTTAACTCTTTAATAGTTCGTGAAATATCTTCGGGGATCAGGATTCCGCCATCTTCTTCATTTTTTCCTGACATCGCTCTGAATTCAGGATTTTCTAGGAATTCACGTTCTTCATGTGTTAAGGATTTACCTCGAAGAGACTTCATGAACAACTTGGTAAATTTCTTTTGACGTTCTTCCTTATCCCCTTCTGCTCCTTTTCGTCCCTCCGGATTACGTTCTAGCTCCGGCACAAAATTTTCACCGCCAGGTAAATCAGGCACGTTCAGTGATCTTCCTTCTACCATCAATTCAATTTGATTCTTAAGCTCTTTCACTTCATCGAGTAGCTGGCGCGCCTCCTCTGTTTTTCCTTCTGCAAGTGCTTTGTCAGCATCTTCTTTCTTTTGCGTAAACCGCTGACGCAGTTCAATTTCTTTTTTTGTCATCTTTATTTTTCCTCCTCAAAGAACGCAAAAAAGCCTTACTCTGGAAGATCAAGGCTTAAAAGTTCCAATTCAATTTTTAAAGTTTCATCTGTTGGTGCGCTTCGTTGTTCTTTCATTTCTTCTACTTTCTCTAAGCTGCGGGCACCTACTACAGCTTCGGTATCGCTATACGCTGGTGTCGTTACAAGAGATATGTCATAAATGCGGTGAATGTTGTTTATTCTTCGTTCGTATATGTCTTCATCTTCATTTATGCGCCACTCGTCAGGCTCTTCGCCGTTATAATCCAACGAAAAGGCAAAAGAACATTGATTAATAACGCCGCTGCGTATATTCTCCATGAGATCGCGCGCATATGACGTGTCTGACGGCTTAAATCTGAATTTAAGACCTATGCCATCTATTTCGAGTTCAAGCCGCCCTGACTCCCCTGAAACGGTATTTCGCGCTAGGGGAAAATCCTCTCGGTGGTTAAAAAGTGCAATGACGTTTGATAGATCGGTAGATTCTAAAGCGTTCCTGCTGATAATTTCTTTGAACCATCCCAAACGCTCGGACCACTTTTCAAATTTCAAAGCATAGCCTTCCACATATTCGGATTGTCCTTCTCCATCAGAACGGATCTCAATTGGCGTTGTGAGCAGCCGCACTTCTTTTTCTTTACTCATTCTTGCTGTCACCTCCCTTCATGGTTGAACCTGCTTTAAGTCGCTGGTACTCTTCCATAAAGTCAAGGAACACATAATTCAAACTGGAAAGATATTTCTCGCCATGCTCGATAGGGTTTCTCTCTATCAAGTCGCGAATCTCATTTTTATTTAAAAGACCCGCTTCGCTCATGGTCTTAAAATACTCTGCTTGAGTTTTACTGTCGCCGCGCAGCTCACTATCAACATTGAATTTTACATAATGGCCCGCTTTTTGATCATTGTCAGTAAACAGCTTAATATTTAATTCTTGTTCAAAATTCACGATCCACGGTTGCAGTGTATTTTTTACGTATTCCAAGGATTGATGCTCAATGTTTGAAAATGTGGCTTTATCAAGTTCATTGAGTTTATGCAAAGGAACTTTGTAAATCATGGCAATTTGAGCTTTATTGAATTTCATAGATTCTACAAACTGCGCTTCTTGCAACGGCATGGCAATAGATTGATATTCTAGTCCATTGTCAATAATGGCTATGTTTTCACCTTGGTTGACCCGCAGCCATTCTTTACGGACGTTCTCTTTTGGTTTTTCATCCAAGAAAGAAGGTACTTTTAGAATACCTCGCGGCGTGGCTTCGTTTTTATATAGTTTTGCGTTATATTTTGTGGCAGCTGCTTGAGCGCCTATATGCTCTCTCACTACCCCAATAGGCGACTTACCGTGAATGCCATCCGTTGATAAACCTTTAAAATGCAGCACTTGGTGTTCATATAGTTCCATCGTTCTTCCGTTAACGTTGGTTTGGTACCACAGCCTCCCTGAGTCGGGATGGATGTATGCTTTTGTTGCATCCGGCCGCAACGGGTAAAGATTTTCAGGGAACCCATGTGCCCCAAATTCAATCATCGAATAGGCATTTCCCCATGTGAGGACATGGGTCATCATGAGTTTCTTCCACACATATGCAGTCATATATGGGTTAGGCCTTGCGTAGATCGCATAGGCAGATGGATGATTAGGGTTTCTGTTGACTCCTTGACTCTCTTTTTTAAATGTGTGTATCGGCAGCTTTGCGATGTCATCAGACAATACATTTACACAGGCAAAAATGTCCGGCTGCTCAAATGAATTACTTTCACTGACTCTTTCACCACTTGCCGTTTCTCTACCTCCAAACAGATTGATCAACTGGCTAAAACCGTCTAACGTTTTTGAGCCGGATCGTTTTTCAAAAAACTTGTCTATAAACATTTATTTCACCTCTCTTTCTGCTGCGCGTGACTTGGCAGCAGGTAGGCGTAAAACATTAAAAATACACCCGTCAGAAATAGACCGATGTTTGTATTTACCCGATACGCTGCCAGCAGAATAAAGATGCACCCTCCAATAAACAGCAAGTCGTTTAATATAAAATTCAGAAGAACAATAAATTTTTTCACTCTCTCACATCCTAAAAACTGAAATTTCCTGAAAAATGTTTATTTAAGTCAACGTTTGCGCCCGTATCGTGATACATGGCTCTAGCAAAAGCATTCATAACCGCTGCAGCTGGATCTATTCTCTGTGGGGATTTCGCTTTGTCTAACATGATATTTTCTTGCGCGTCTTGTTTAATGATTGCGTTATTATATGCAAAAGTTAGAAGAGGATCGTTCCCATGAATGAGCTTGCCCTCGTATACCTTTTGTCTGTAGTTCTTTGTTGGTAAAGAAAGATGTTGAATCCTTTGCGGCATCTCAATCATATTAAATCCCTTACTTTCAAGCCTTTGTGCAAGGTGCAGCGCATTATATTTATCGTAAGCAGCTTCAATCACTCTCAATTTGTTGACGTGAGCAAATTCAATAATCCACCTTTCGACAAATTGATAATCAACCGCCTCCCCCGGTGTGAATGTCATCCAACCTTGATCGCGCCATAAATCATAAGGCACTTTATCAGTGGCCATTTTCTCCTTGGCTCGTTCTTCAGGGATGAAGGAATGCTGGCCGACATAATAAAAGCCATCAAGAACGCCAACCCACCCGACAGAAGTCAAATCCGTTGTCATAGATAAATCTATACCAAGATAGATCGCCATTTCTTTTAGATCGGGTATTTCTCCATGACAGGCCCGCCATTTTGACATTTTCATATAGCCGTTGTCTTTTTGGTCTACCCAGCGATCCATGTTTTTTGTGAGGAAACTTCTCATCTTTTCAGGCACATCTAATGCAACTTTTAACGCTGACCGAAGTGATTCCATCCCTTCTGGGTAAGTTGCTACAATCGGATTTGCCTTGATCCAGTTCGACTCATCCTTTACGTCGTCTTCGGGATCAAGTTCACAGATCATAACAAAATAGTCATCGTTTTCAATTTCAATGTCGGGATCAAGAATTTTGGAAACATATTGATACTCTTTGAAACACGGCCCGTTTAAGTTGAAACCTGCGGTAGTATGATAACCATCAAAGGACTTCGACGTGCGACCATTCCACTGTCAATAACATCATAAATTTCACTTGTTTCATGTGCTTGGTATTCGTCGACTATTCCAAGAGATGGGTTTTTTCCGTCTCCTACCTTTCGGGCTTCACGGGATAACGGTTTGATGATTGAATTTGTTGCGTATTTTGTTACCTGCCCGTTAGCGTCTGTGTATTTCCCTTCTAAAATAGGTGCGTGCTTTAGTTGTTCAATGATTGCTTGATAGACTTCATCTGACTGCTCTCTTGACCAACCAGCAATAAACACGCGGTGTTTTTCTCTAGTAGGAAAGATTTCATATGAAGCCATGATAGCCAGCAATTGTGATTTCGCGTTTTTTCTCGCTAACTGGATGTATGCTTTTCTAAAACGCCTGGCACCATTTTCTTTTTTGTAAAAGCCGTAAATATTAGCAGCAATGAATAATTGAAAGTCTGTAAGTTCAATTGGCTTACCTGCTAATATCCCTTCGACATGATTAAATTGCTTGGCCCATTCATAGAAATCAAGAACTGCTTCCGCGTCAAAATAATACGGGCAATCTTCATCTGCTAGCCGCTCTACGTCTTTGATGAACCTCTGAACAGCCCATTTGTGATTCTTTCCTGCTTTTATTTCCCCCGCTTGGATTTTTTCGCAATATGACCATACGCGCTCAATTAAAAGCTCCGCGGTCATTTCTTGCGTTAGCATTACATGCGACCTCCAAAGCGTTCTTCTTCTTTTGTCTTAGGCTTGTCTTCTTTCTTTGGGATAACGAGTTTACAGCGTGAGGAAATGGTTAAGCCTAAATCACTTGATGCTTGTCTGCATTGTTTAAATAATTTGTCTTGATTTATAAGAAGATCACTGTAGGCAGGATTCGCAATTTCAAACTTTTCTCCCTCTGAATTTTCAGCAAGGGTTGTGATCGGTGTCTCTAATAAGATTTCTGTTATTTCTAAGTATTGTTTTCGAGCAAACAAAAAACGGGCAAGCGCATCTACATCTAAATTTGTCATAATTCCGATGTTTTTGAGCTCGTCCGCTATCTTTTTGAATTCTCTTTTTAAATCTTTTGGTAAATATGCAGGTGCTTTTACTTTATCATTTGGCGCCTTTACTTCTTGTTTCCTTCTTTGCTCAATCTCTTTGTTGGTAAGGTTTTTCTTACCCTTTACCAACAATAAATCTACCGGTTGTCTAGGCCTCGCCATCCTCTCACCTCCTTTCAAAATTTCATTTAGGGAATTTCTCGCGATGTTGAGGGAGACGCGGTCTACGACAAATCGTTTCTAGGGATTTAAGGTAGGGGGGCTTCCATTTCCCGCCTTAGTTGATCCATGTCTTTTTGACAATCCATTTGCGCTTCTTTGATTTTCTTTTTATACATTTCGAGTAACTTCTCTGATCTCGCACTCCGAAGGACAACGAACAGTTTTCTGATCCTGCTTTGCTTACGTCTGATCACTTCATTTGTAAAGTAAGATGTGTATTCAGTTAGACATCTAGGACATTTAATATAATGTCTCTTCACTACATCACCCAACTTCTCAATCTTTGAGTTACCTTGGATAAGAAGAGAGGTGCCGCATTGATCACACACGCATGTTTGATTATCCATTCCCAAACCCTCCATCTTCTTTGGCGGTCTTTCTGTTATGGCAGGACGCACACAACGGCTGCCAGTTAGAAGAATCCCAAAACAGTTTCTTATCTCCCTTATGCGGTTTGATATGGTCCACTACTGTAGCAGCAATCCGTTTGCCTTGTAGCATGCAAGACTGACACAAAGGATGCTTTGCTAAATAACCTTCACGGGCTTTACGCCATCGGCTGTTATACCCACGGCGTGACGATGATTCACGGAACAGATCATATAAAGGCTTTGATGTCTTATGCTGCTGGCAAGATCCTTCGCGCGTTAGTTGAGGACATCCAGGTTCATTACATGGTTTTAATGCCTTCTTCATTTGGTTTCACCTCTTTATTTCATCAATAGTTGAATAATTTAAAAACACCAAGACATTTATCCGGTTTGGACAAGTGTCTTGGTGTTTTTATAATCTAACTATTTTTATAAAAATCTTTCAAGAATTTATTTCTAAATTCTTCTACGTTCTCTGAAAAATATTTATGATTTACATAACAGGGGAATAGGATAAATGAGATTATAACTATATTTATAATTACTAACGAATTACTACTTAATATATTCACAATCATTAAAATGTAATGGGTTATATTTATTATTAACGATAATAATAACGCGAAACATAATGCACCTAAACTATGAGTAGTGGATAGTAAATGTGCATATCGCTTTGCAATATAATCGCGCCTACTGTCCTCTTTAACTTTTGATAGTCTATTTTGCCATTCAAATTCTAGAGAGAAATATTCGTTAGCCCTCTTTTTTGATAATTTATTACGTTCTCTGAATTTATACCATTTTGCCTTTTCAACTGGTTGGGGAGCATCAATTAACTCTGCTATTTCAGATGTAAGAATACTCCTTCTCCAAAAACCTAATATCCAGCTCCAAGCAAAATACATTTGATGTATGAGATACCCAATTACAATGCCTATAGCTGCTGTACTAAATATAACACTAATACTTTCAACTGGGTTTTCAGTCGGTAGATTAGTATGAAAAATCGCTACGGGCCAAAAACTCATAAGTAAGAAAACCCAACCTGGGATTCCCCATCTAATAAGATATTTAGTTTCAAAGTTCATATCATTCCCTCCCTCTTTTATATCGGAAAGAATTTAGCTTATTAAATCATTTAAAAACTTTGTCGAACGAAAAAACGACCTCCGCAATGGAAGCCGCTCTCAATTTATCACCTAATACCATCATAACCGCTCTCAGACAAAACGCTTTGCCAAGATCGTGCCAAAAATGTGCCAAAATTAGTTTTTTGCCATCCTGCCAGGCATTTCATATTTGATTCTTAATAAAAATTCCAAGAATGTTACAATTTCTTCAGCTAATTCTTGATTTATAGATGGAATTTTATGAGTGGCAATATTACCTGCTTTTCTAATGGCATCAACCCAATCCTTACCGTTTTTTGGAATAATACCTTCATTCTCAAGATAATCCACATAGAGCAAAAAATTTTCACCCTCTTTTGCACCTGAATCAACAGCTATAGTCATTAATAGCTTTCTAGCCAATAATACCCCAGCCGTATACAATTGATGAGACATACAATCTCTTACCTCTATGTAGTCTTTTTCAATTTCTTTTGGAAGGTGCTCAATACCATTACCAAATCGTGGTGAAGGAATTTGTTTCCACTCATTTTCTAATTCAAAATAAGTAGGTCTGTTGCAATTAGGACATATATAAATCTTTCCAAGATCAACCCTATCTATTTCACAAAAATAACCTACATCTGGAGCAACTGTTGCATCACAGTGGGCACAATGATATTTGCGTGACTCCCTTTTATTTAGACCATACCATTGACCGTATAGCGTCATAATCCATCCCCCTTTTTTTGTAAAGTATAACATATCCACACAATCCACCAATTCACCATATCTATTATTGTGTCTAACTCAGGGAATCGCTGAATCCTTTGCCCCTCTTGCTTTTCAGCCATTTCCTTAAAATGAGTTGGATATTTTCTCATTATGGTTAGTTGTAAAAAATGCGCAAAAAAAGACTCCCTATGTTAAGTATTAGTGAGTCTGTACGTAAATATTTATTTAATACCTGTAGGGTATTGCCGAATTATCAATTTCTTCAAGAGGTATCTCAATTTTATTTAATTTAAGGAATTTATGAAGTCCTTCCTTATTGATATCCATATTGTTCTTAGGTCCAATAGTGACACCAGTAACTATTTCTTTACTAAACTTCCTTTCTATAAAAGGAATGAAAGTTCCATTTGATATTCTGCATTTGTAATTATTTTTTTCTGCTTCACGTAAAGGAAATACAATTCTAAATTCTTCTTCTTGAGAAAAGCATTTATCTTTAAAAAAGATAGAAAACCATGATAAAGTTTGGATAGCCCACATAAAATCATCTTTATCCTCACCTCTTATTTTACCTGGATAACCTGGTTTAAGAAATATATCTAATAAATCTAATAATAATCCTTTTAATGAATCTTCATGTTTTTCTCTATCGTAAATAACATGAGAACAATAAGCTTCATTTTCTTTAATTAATTTCTTAAATTCAAATTTAATATTGTAACCATCATTATTTGAATAATTTGACCACAATAAATTCGAATCTGGATTTATGCTAAAAGAAACAGTGTAAAACTCCCATATATATCTACCATTAAAAGCTTTTTCAATTATTTTTTTTTCATAAAGCTCTGTGTACTCTTTTATTTGTTCTTCGGTTAAACCTCTTTCTTTACACACATCCTTAAAAATATCTTTACTTAAGTTTAATGTATACTTCATTTCTGTTTTATCATTTAAAAAATCAGAATGAGTAGCCCAAAAAACACCTTTTTCATCCTTAACATCACCACTAATTATCCCTTCAAATCCATGAATATTTGTGTAGTGATATATCTCATCCGGGTCGCTTTGTTGATTAAGGAGAGGTATAATAAATTTTTTAAAGTACTTATTTTCCAATTCCATATGTTCTGTCAAAGTTTTTCACTCCATTTAAGTTTTATCTATAATATAACTTTTTTTCAAACTAAATCAAGAACATTACTAAACAGAATAACATAACGTTGTCAGATAAATTCCAACATAATTATAAACCAAAATTGTCCATGGTTTTGTCCATTGTATCTTGTGTAATCCCGATATATCGTAATGTAACGTCAGGTGTTGAATGATTGAATATTTCTTGCAGCAAGGCCACATCCTTGAACTTCTTATAATGCCAGTATCCAAATGTTTTCCTTAATGTATGTGTACCTATGCTATCAAGCCCAACATACTCCGCTGCCTCTCTCAAGATGTTGTATGCACTGCTGCGACTAATGGGTTTGTTTAGTCCCTCTCTGCTTCTAAATACATACTCTTGATCATCACGATCTTTAATATATTGATCTAGTGCTTTCCGAAGTGTCTTGTTTATCTTGATTCTTTTTTCTTTGCCTGTCTTCTTCTCCCTTAAAGACACATACTGTTTCTTAACATCTTTAACACGTAATTGAAGAAGATCAGATATTCTCAAGCCTAAATTGATTCCGGCCACAAAAAGCAACAGGTTTCGTTTGTTCCGCTCTCCAAGATATTTCTTTATATAATGGATCTGATCAAGGTCCCTTATTGGCTGAACAAAATTCATGATTTATCCCCCTTCTTGTACACTTCTTCTCTAAGTGCAAAGGCCAGTCGATAGTATGCTTTGTTTTTAACACGATAGTAATTCCGCTGGCTGAGGCCCATTTCAGCGTAAATCTCATAATCATACATTTCTTCATCCTGCATATAGAGCATAACTAAGATGCGCCGCTCTTTTTGCGTTAGACGATTAATGCCCTTTTCGATTCGCTTCATATATTTTTCACGCTCAATCTCCCAATCCATTTTTTTAAGAGCTGCTTCTTCTGTGGATGAATGAAACTGATTGGAAAAGCTAGGCGGCGTAATCGTGTAAGTTGTTGTGATCTTAGGAAGAAAGTCTTCTGGAGTTTGAAGCCTTAACATTTTATACTTTTCTAGCATTCTTTCCATCTTTGCTCTAGTTTTTTCCTCGTCGATCTGCGGAATGTCTAAACTTGTTTGATTCATGATAATTCCCCCCTTTATTTTCTGCGCATTGCCCCACCTTTGGCTCTTCTCAGTCTTTGCATGTTTTGCCCCATAAGCTCCCGTATCTCTCTTTCTGTAAGCTCCTGCGGCTTTTTTTGGGGCTTTTCCTTCTTCATGGCTGCTCCTTTCCGACAAATAAAAAACGGACACCAACCAGCACCCGTAAAAGGCGTTGATCAGTGTCCGCAGGCTCTCCGTCTTGGACTTATTTTTTTCTAGGAGTAAATATTGTCGCCATCATTATTATGAAAGATATCACGGCAGAAATCGTTAAAAGAATTAATGAATAATTATCATTATCATCCTTGAGAAAGTTAAGTTTGAAATTTAAAAATTCTAAAATAAACGCTGTAATAAAGAAAGTAATAAATGAACCAATTGCCCAAGTGAAAATTGTAGGAATACTTTTTTCAGTATCATCGCTATCCTCATTGTTTAAGTTATCCAAATGGTTGGATTTCAAACTTAATTCTTTCAATTCTAATAGTTCTACTGATATTTTTGATTTTTGTGAACTTGATAAAAAACTTGTCTCAAAAACTTCTTTGATAAGGTGATTAATCACATCCACTACCTTATTCATATCTCTGCTCTTTATTTTGTATGATTGTGAATACGAAATACACAGGGTTTCAATTAACGGAATATTTAAAGCTTCTCCTTCTGAAATAAAGTATTTCAGCGTTTTAATTAACTCTGAATTTGCAATTTCAACTTTGTTTTTATATTCTTTTCTATCTAAGAATTTAAACAAAAAACTAGTAATAATTGTAGAAATTAAACCAAAAATTAAAGTTTTTAACAATTCCATCTAAAACAATCCTTTTTGATTTAATTATAACATTTTATTTCACCTCGAAAGCTGGCGTGTAGATGTAGCCCTTAACGCCCGTCCAATTGCTGTTTTTGTAGATCGTCATTTTGATACGATGCGTGCCAGCAGTATGATTGACGATGTAAAACTCTTTTGCTGGTGTGGCGTTCTTAAATGATCCAACCAAGCTGAATCGCTGATCTTTCCATTTGCCGCTCACCTTCTTTTGAAGCGTGAAGCGGTAGTATACTGTTTCATTGCCTGTTTTGCGTGCTGTGACATCAATGCTTTTGGCTCTCGGTGTGTATGAATTGGCGTCAGTTGATACGCTGACTGTATGCCCTCCAATTGATTTATAACCGCTCGTTACTGCCGCAGCAGACGGCGCATAAAGCACCGCCGCAATAATAATAGTTAGTGTGATTAGTAGTTTTTTCATCATCATTCTCCTTTCAATCCCCAGCTTCTATGAATTCCAGCAAAACGGACATCGGTTCAATATCGTATTCTTCATGTTCAGAAGAAACTTTGTTCCAAACGTGCATTGTAGCTTCCTTGTCTCTACCGTTAATTTTTGTGTTTATTTTTAATGGCTCTGACCCGTGTAAATCCTCTTTTGATGCTAGATCATTAGAATGATCCTTTATGTGTTGGTCAAAGCATTTTTGGGCATTCTCGATGTATAAGAAGAAGTTATCTTCTATCGGCAAGCCTCTATAGAAAAGTTGAACACGAATGATATCATGTGATTTCTTCATATCAAGTTACCGTCTACAGCCAGCATCATTTCTCCGTCGCTAGTTAAATCCTCAAGGACTTCTTCAAATGGTATTAATTCTTTATCTTCTCCAGGAATGCGGCTGAATTTCGCTGCTGCATATAGTCCTGTTACTTCTTTGATGTTCTCTGCAAGTTCTCCCACTTCATCATCGGCAACGGTATCAGTGTAGATTTTCATAGCACTTTCTTCATTGCGTGCTTTGATCAAAGCGTAATATGGATCATGCACCTCATAAAACTTCATTTCCTCTTTGCTTTTAACTTGTTCTTCTAATTTTTGAATGGCTGTTTCTAGGTATGTCGCAAAATCAATCGCTTCTTCCTGCGCATGTTGCAACCAGCCTTTTAAGTCGTAGGAAGAGGTTTTGACCTCACCCCCGTACTTTTGCAGGCCTTTTTCCTGCTGCTTATGCAATTTCTCAATGACTGAATAGATAATCGGGTTATTTTCGTTCATCGTGCTTCCTCCTTTAATGATTCAGTATCGATATTTAAGACCTGCAGCATCCAAATAAGAGTGGCCATTCCGGCAACAGCTTCTTTATCCGCTCCATTCGAACGAACTCCTCTTTCTCCAAAGTCGTTCATTCGCTCAATGATTTGCCGCTGTTGCTTTTTATTGAGCTTCATCCGCTTATCTCCTTTAAGTCTGCGTATTTTGCTACATGCCCGCACTTGCTCTCCCAAGTGTGAACACTCCCATAAAAGCCATCTTCGGCATGTTGTGTGAGTTGAGGCTCGCACATTTCGCATCCACATGTAGGGCATTCCCAAAGCACATTTAATTCTCTAAAACCGATCAAGCAACCATTTGAGTCACGATCAGGAATAGTTATTTTTTGGGTGTTCATACCTTCTCCTCCTAATTATTCTTAAATACTTTTAAAAATACGAACACAAGTTCTCGTTTTGGTATATAATATGTTTATTCTTATAAGAGGTGGTGATAAAAATGAATCTTAATAGAGAAAATGTAATCACTAGAATTACGAAATATTTCAAAGATTTGCTGCAATCTTTAATTACTGCTCTCAATTCAATATCTTTAATTATCGTTGGACTAGCAGGAGAATAATTCCCTGCTTGTCTATTATCCAATTCCGCTCATCAATCCAGCGATCACGATAAAGGACATGAAAGCCAGCAGCGTGAAGATGACAGGTCCGTTTGACTCACGCTTTGCCATGACTACATTTCCTTCGATGATCAGATCAGGGCAACTATCAGCAAGCACTGGTACAAAAAATTTCGGTACGCCTAAGTGAGCAGCTGCATCATCAATCGTCATTGCTTGGTTTTTGCAGGCTTTGACTGCCTGCGAAAGCTCGACATGTTTAGGTAAATTCATGATATTTCCTCCCCCGCAGGGGATAAACCCCTGCTATCGTTTAGTTTTATAACTAAAATCAAATCTAACTCGGTCGAAACTTCCTTTAATCGTTTCAATGATTGTGTGACCGTGTTCGGGAGCCTCTATGTAATGCGCTGTGTTGTTGATCCCGTCCAGCACGATCACTTGTACCTTTCCTTGTTCAACTAATGTTGTGAAAGGCTCGTTATTTGTTAATGAGACAGTCTGTGGTCTATTCACAATCTTCACTCCAATGTGATATAATTAAGGTTCCTAAGTTTAATTACTCACATTGAACTGATGTGAATTCTTACCGCTGAGACTCGACGGATTGATCTGTGCGCTTCCAACGCCAGTCTTTTCGTTTGAGTCTCTTTTTATATGGCTTGGGTGGATGTTGCTGCCTATATGCTGCTAGTTCATCCTCTGACATAACCCACGCTTTAACTGGACCTGCTTTGTATGAATTCACTACAGTTTCCAATATGCTCACCTCCTTTTATTCGTCACGCTGTGGCACGTTGAGATTGTATATTTTTTCGAGTTCTTCGTCTGATAGTTTTTCGCAATATTCACGACCAACATTAGTAAGGCTCAACCACTCGATCATTAACGCTCTATCTTCACTGGTCATTACTTGATGCCTCCTCTCTTTTTGAGGTGGTGAACGGCTAATGTCTTTATCTTCTTAGGACAATCTTCATATCTCGCAATGACTTCCAGCTGGCGTGCTGTCGCTTTTTCAAATGGCAACAGGATGCTTTTTCTTTTCATGCTGCTTGTACTCCTTTCCTAGTGCGCCGCCTTTACGTGGTTCGATCTTACCTAACTCTGCTTGATCTATAATCAACAGCATGACATCATCAACCTTGCGTGCTAAACGATTCGCAATATGTCTGATCGGCTCATGATCCTGCCACATCTTCCGAAAAGCTATGATGTCCCTTTCACACCATATAAAATCGTTTTGAGGACAAGCATAGTAAACCGGTTGTTGTTCAAACAGCTTGCGTAAATCTCTTTTTTTGTAGCTCATTGTGCATTTTTTGATATACATAGGCTCGTTTGCGCCGACACCGTTCGGTCGCTCCTTGATCTTTCCACGCTTGCTAAAATCAATCATCAGTATTAACACTTCTTCTGATGGTCGGTTAAATAACTCCGCCATCTCTTCAATTGACCTGCCTTCGTACCAGTAATCCAAAAATCGCTTGAGGCCAACAATCGTCCATTCGAAATTGACATGATCCAAAATGATTCTAATGACACTCATTTCGCAATTTCCTTTCTGCGACCGACCTCTTTGTGTACAACATGCACAGATGTCGTCAGATTCTTTTCTACGAGCCAATAAAGTGGGTTCAATCCATTTACTAATAAAATCTTCCTTTCGGCTCTCGTGGGCTTTCTACCGCCTTTTTTCATGATGGTTCCTCCTTGTGTTTTTCAGTCACTCAGACTTACTGCCAGCTGATCTATTAAACTATCAACCTTCGCATTAACACTCCCTTAGAACGGCAATACTTCTTTACGCTTGTCCGATGTGTCTTTAAAAATGATGTACTGCTGCTTTTGGGTGATGCGTGATACTAGCTTACTGTCATACATTTGATACAGCTTTTCGCTAGTAAGGTTGGTTGTATAGATCGTCACTTTATCCTGCCGGGCAGATGTTACTTTGTAGATGAGACGATGAATGAAATCGCTGGCTTTACTATCCGAATGTTCAGAGCCTGTTTCTGCACCGATGTCATCTATTACGAGATAATCGACTTCACCCATCAACTGAGTCACATATGCTTCTGTGTACTTGCTCTCTTTGTTGCTGAATGAATCTTTAATTGCCGTAGCAGCATCTTCCATATTGATAAACAAGCAGGATCGACCTTTGTCTTTAGGATTGTCGGGATCAGGAGGCACATTAAATTCTTTAAGTGCTGCATATGCAAGGTGACTCTTCCCCACTCCCGGATGGCCCTGCAAAAATATGTTGAACACTTCACCTTGTTGCAAGTGTTTAACAAGATCCATCATTCGTTTTTTATTCTTGGCCTCTTCTGGCTCAGCAACATTGTAATTTTCAAATGTTGCTTGTGAGACAGTTCGATCCCTGAACATGCTGCGTTTTTCCAACGTGTTAAATTTTTTCTGCCGCTGGCTATATTCAATTTTTTTTTCTAAGTCTTTTTGCAATTTCTTTGACTCTTCTTCCAGTTCACATCGCGGGCAAATAACTTTCCCATTCATCACCATCATTCGGACAGGTTTTACAACATCTTCACTGCCACGGGTGTATGTGTGCTTATTACAGTAATCAGAATGGAAGGTCATTTTGTCGATTATGACTTCGGCTGCCGCCACCTTTATGCTGTGCACGCTTTATCACCTCATCACTGTTGTTTAAGTAGCCTTCGAATTTTGTTCCGAAAAGTGTTTCGGGACGAAGGAATTTACTCATGTCAGGGTTATCACGCCATTCAAAGCATTTTGCTAAGATGACCTTTTTAAAATCATCGAATCTGAATCCCTCTTTCCATCTTGCTTTTATTAGTTGCTGTGTCTTTGGTGTGGTGTGACGGTAATTTTTCTCTGACATTTGGTTTAGAAGATCCGTTATGAGTTTGAATGGGATTTCTAATTCATCCACAGTCGGGTTTCCCGACAATATATCTTTATTCTTCTTTCTTACTTCTTCTTTCTTACTTCTTCTTTCTTGTTCGTTACTTTGCGTTACTGTAACGTTACATGTAACATTACCGATAGTTTCTAGAGCAAGAGCCTTCTGTTTTTCCCTATGTTTGGCTACTCTTTTCCTAGTGTCTTCCCTGATTTTATTCATCGCATCAACATTTTGATGTTTTTCCCAATTGCAAATACTTATATAGTGGTTGTCGTTAATCTCAATCATGCCGAATTGCTTAAAAGTATTGAGAGCCATTCTTACGACTCCTAAAGGTCGATTAAAAATAGCTGACAACATTTCCTCTGTGTATGGAACATTTTCGCTTAAATATATATATCCCGAGGCGTTAGTTTTACCAGCCTGAGCAAGTAATTTGACCCAGATAATTAATAGTGTGTCAGATTCAGGCATTTGCTCAATTAACTTTATTTTTTCGTCATCAAACATATTGGTGCTCAATTTCACAAACTTGATTTCAGCCATGATTTAAAGCTCCTTTTGTATTTGCTGCTATCCAAGCTTCTACCGCTTTTCGTGAATATCTTTTATGCTGACGTGGAGCACCAGGTAAACTTGTCAAATCGAGAGTCGGGAAATCTGGTCGATTAAAATAAAGCTCGTCTGCTGTAGCAGCAGTACATTTTAAAATGTTTTCATATACCTGTTTTTTTGTTAGTAGTTCATCTTTGGAAGCGATAATCATTAACATCTCTTCAATTTTTGTAATTAATGCGGCACTCACATTTGCGATAATGCTATTTGTAATTATTTCAAGATCAGAATCTTCAAATTCAAATTTCATTTCACTTTACACCTCACACCTCTTTTTATGATTAGGCTTGTCCTTCAAAAAAGGTGAAACAAAAGTTTCAAGCCTCTTTATTTTTTTTGTTCTTCTCTTTTTTTACTGGTGTGTAATAAGGTGCCACAGCCTCAGTAAAAAGTTTTTCTCTGTCTTCTGTTCCAAAGAAAACTTCTCCGAGAAACAGGTTGCTTTTTCTCTTTTGCTTTTTCTTAGCCATAAAGATCACCTCGACACATAATATGCAATGTGGACAGTAGGACTAACCTTCGAATTTCGATCACTATAGGAAGCACTCTATTTAAAAAAAATAAGCCGGTGGCAAATTTAATTTTTCACTTAGTTGAACTAAAGAAGAGTGCGACGGGTTAGCTTTCCCTTTTTCCAACTTACAAACATAAGAGCTAGAAAACCCAGTAACCAAACCGAATTGGCGTTGAGTTTCATTTCTTTCTGACCTTATTTTTTTAATTTTTTCTGCAAAAGAAGCAGTTTCGCGGTTCATTGTTTTCACCTCCCCAAACGCTTCCTATAGGAAGCACAAGTAAAATATACCAGCCTTTAGCTTTTTGTGCAACCATTATTTTTAAATGTTTCTTATGGGAACCTACATGTTATAATTATTTGTAGCGGTGTGTCGTGTGTCGTACACAAACACACAGTGGCATTAAATCGAGGTGACCTTATTTATGGACAAAAAAAATGAATTAATCGGTACCAACTTAAAAAGGTTAAGAGAAGAGCATAAACCAAAACTTTCTATAAGGCGACTTGCTCAAGAAGTTGGTTTAAGTAACGGTTACTTATCAAAACTTGAAACAGGAAAAATTAAAAGCCCTTCTTTGGAAGCTCTGACAAAGCTTGCTGATTATTTTAATGTTGACCCCACCTATTTTGTTACTGATCCAAGAGATCTTAAAAAAATGGGTAAAGAAGCTGAGAAAGTAGTTTTCGCGAAAGAACTAACTCTTGAAAATATCAAAAATGCAAATATTATAGATGCAGATGGCAAACAAATAACAGATGATGAGCGTAATTTCATGCTAGATGCCCTTAAAAATTACAGAGCTTCTAAGGCTAAATTTTTAGAAAACGATTCACCTGAAGAGGATTGATTTTGATCTTCTTTTTTTGTTGCTTCTATGATCTCCATTAATTCTTCATATTTTATAGCCATTTCACTACCCTCCAAGGAATACTTGTTCTATGTACGTTTTAGTCTATATTAGATATATTTAAAATAATTTCCTGTTTTCGTATTTTTTGAAAACAGGAAACTTCCCCAGAAAACACGAAAGACGATACCAGATTATAGGTAGCGTCTTTTTCATATCTTATATTTACATTCCTGGTCTTACATCTTTTGTTTCATATACTGTTTCTGGGTTGTTAGTGATAAGTGAGTGAATTTCCGAAACAACTATTGTTGCTCCTAGTGTAATTGTTAAAACAATTACATTGAAACGTTTAGTCATGTATAGCACCCCCTAACTCTTAGAGTGTATACCTAAATCCAATTCTATTCAATTCATTTTTTGGGAAACTTGCCCTGAAATAATCTTTGCTTTTTGAAAAATAATGATGGGATAATAGCAACTTTTCTGATGACAATTCTGTTATTCCATCAAAAAGAAGCGCATATTTATTATACCTATCATCCTGATAAAATTTGCTTAAATCCCCATCATGTTTTAATAACGTGGTGAATTCACTCACTGCAAATTCATCATTAATTCTTTTATCCCAGTATTTTTGAAGGAAAGCTATTTCTTCTTTATTCTCAATTATTTCGGCCTGTCTATCAGGGAATTTTGAATAGAGGTCAATACATTTAAGATAATAAGAAATTGATTGTTCATAGGATTCTAGAAAATATGAAAGACCTAAAATATGATAAGCAGTAATGTTGTGAGCTGTGCTGAAATTTCTGTCCAAAATTCTGTTAGCTATTTTTCTTGACTGGATTAATTCTGTTTTTTGCTTTAAGTAAATATTAACTTGAATTTCATCTAACCTAGCACCGTATGCCATTTTTAGAAACGGATCACTAACCTGAAACAATAAGTCATTTATTTGATCAATAGTATAAATAGTTAAATCATAAAGACCATTCAAATAATAATAATAAACATGTAAGACCTTCACCATGATTTCAGTTTCCAAAAATGTGGTCTTAAAATTTCTTAAGTTATCTAAAAAAGCGTTTCTTTCAAATATAAACCTCGACTCAATCATTAGTGAATATAAAGCACATAACTCTCGAGACTTGGGATTCCTTTTGCTTTTATATTCTCGTGCAATCACACTTGTGTAGTCGTACAATTGTTTAGAATAGCAATATTCTAAAGCAGCAGGAACATTTTTAGAATTAATGCCTTCTTTAAAATAATTTAAAATGAGTTCAATTTCGTTCTCTTTGTCAATGTAATTAATGATCTTATGAACTATCCAGAACGAGACATCCTTACCATTTAAAAATTTGCTTAAATAACTACTGCTTATGCCCAGCTTTGTTGACATCTTGTTTTTGACTTTCTTTAGACATTTCTATTGAGTTTCTTAAATGTGTCCGTAAGTCTTTCGCGATTGTACTTGTCATATATGATCACCTTACCATTGTTAAATTTATCATGAAGTACAAAAAAATGTTGTCGTAAATTGTCGTAGAAGTATGAATTTTTGCTCTAATAAATAAGTTAATTCAATTATAATCCTATTGTGTAACTTATTAACATACGACTTTCGGAGTTATTTAGATTAAAGGTTTAATTTGCAAAAGGTTTGCTTAGCATTTGCTAAGCGTACCTTTTGCAAATCTTTATCCGTGCTGTCATTTGAATCTGTAATAGATGTTTATTTTCCCATTTGGATCAATTACGATACGATCGATCAGCTTTTCAAACACATGTTTTAAATCTTTTTCTCTATCTTCAAGTTCTTGAATGACTGCTTTCATTTCGATGATTGAATTCTTCTCATTTTGTACATGTTGCAACGAAAATAAACTCTGTTCAAGATTTGTTATTTTGGCCTGAATGTCGTTCCGTTTAGTTTGAAATTCGGCTTTTGTAATCATTTGATCTTCTAAATACAGTTCTAACAACCTTTTGTTTTGTGTCTCTAAAGATTTCAATTCTGCCTTTATGGCTTTAATTTGTCTTTCCTTTTGTTCAAGAGCATTTTTCTTAAAGTCGTGTGAAATGCCCTCTGAAAATGTAATGAGATTTTCAACCACAAAATCTCGAAGTTCTTCATATTTGATCGGAACATGATTCACACATCCATCTTTCCCGGCCCTTCTGAAATTACTACATTTTAGGTATTTCCAATAAGTCCGCTCTCCATTTTTCTTGTCTCGATGAGTTTGGATGATCACCATTTTAGATCCACATTTCCCACAAATAATTAACTTTCTCAACTCATTCCAAGGTGTGAATTTTCTCTTTTTATTGACTGTTTGTTTATTGTTAGCTTTTTCCCAATCTTCTCTAGAAACAATTGGCGGGCAGAAATCTTCATAAACAGTCCATTTTTCAGGCGGATTTCTAATGAATTTCTTTCGTCCATCTACCTTTATCGTCGTATGTCTATTAGCAATGTGAACTCCACAATAGATAGGGTTTTTTAAAATTGTCTGTACCGTTGTGAGCTGCCAGTTACTTCTTTTCCTGGGCGGAGGTATTTCACCAGCTTTACACTTCTCCTGCAAAGCGTATGTAACTCTCTTTTGGCCTAATCCCTCGTTGTTATATAAATGGAAGATCAACCTTATGACTTCTGCTTCATTTTCATTAATAACGAGGTATTTCCCCTCTTTCATATAACCATACGGTATTCTTCCAGAGTGCTCTCCTCGTCTGGCCTTTGCTGCAAGTACTCCGCTTATGTTTACGGACATAGATTTAGGTAACTGCTCTGCAAAAAGGGCCGACATTTCAAATTTCATCGAAGCTTTGCTTTCGTACAGGCTATCATAATCTTCTTCAAGCGTCACGACACGGACACCGTTAGATACTAAAATCTCTCTAATATAGAGGGCATCTTTCAAATCCCTGGCAAGACGTGTAATGGATTTAAAAATAACCATTTTTATTTCTTTCTTTTCAGCCAATGAAAAAATGTATTTCATTGCTGCCCTATCTTCAAGGACGGTTCCGCTGATACCATCGTCTAACAAAACAGAACGGTCATCCCATTCATAGTTGTGTTGCTCGATCCAATATCGACAAACGTCAATTTGGTTTTCCTTAGAACTTATTTGCTCGTCTCGGTCTGTCGAAACCCTTGTATAGACTTTATAAGGGTAATCGTCATATTTGATGATTTCTTCAACTGATTCTTTGCGGAAATGCATATAACACACCCCAATTGTGAATTGTTCTTACTAAATTATAACATCCCGACCATCATTACCGTAATATTCTTAATTTGGAAAAAACATTATTACCCCACTTTCCTGTTCGATAATATGGTAGACTTATTTGGTAATTATTTGTTTTGGAGGGTTTAAATTGAAACGTGTTTTGCTTTTTTTCATACTTATAATAAGTATTGCTACATTAAGTGCATGTAGCAGTAACAATACAACTTCAAAAGAAAAAGATTCTGAGGCCATTGAGATTGAAGAAAATAGTGAAACTGATGACGTTGATAATACACAGAAAAACTTTAATTTCACAATTGATGAATTCGTGAACGCATATAACGAAGTAGCTTTATCTTTTGATAATGAAAAAATTAACTTTGATGAAATCGGAGATTATAAACTCTCTGATGTAGCAGGAGGTCAAGTTTACACAAAAGATTTATTAATGCAACTTGATGACTTTGGCGGCACTTTTAACCTGCAAGCATGGCATGATTTAGATAAAAACTTCTTTCGCCTGAACATATTTACAACCGGATCAGGAAATATATCATCTGAACAAGGAATGAGAAATACATTAGCTGTGCTTCATATACTAGGTATTGACTTTGAACACTTAAATGATTTTTCAAACAACGATAAAGAGTCTCTTAGTATAATTGACGGTGATTACTCGATTCAGTTTACTAAAATCCCAGGTATGTCATTAATATTAAATATTGAACCAAAATAAATTCTTTGGTTTAATATCTTTAAATTATTATATCCCCTCCAAATCGCCTTGAAGGGGATTTTATTTACATTTATAATCGAACATATATTCTTTTTAGGAGGATAAGACGTGACCGATCTTGAAAGGAAGCTTTACCGAATCATCTATAATATGAGCCGGTTTCGCAAGAACCCATCAATAGATGAGCTTAAACGGAAAACGGGTAGGGATGAGCCGACGATCCGTAAGGCTGTTAAAAACCTTATCACAAGAAATGAATTAGAATGGAATAAAGAGAAGAATGAGTGGAAGTTCAAGTAATATAAAAAAGCCGCCCAGGTGGACGGCCAACAAGTTTCATTTGTTGATGTTTTTCTTTATGTCTTCTATCTCGTTTCTGAGGGATTTATTTTCTCGTTTGATTTTAGAAACCTCGACGACTGTCAGTAACAAAGTTGCTAAAATGAGTAAAATCAAAATATATTCAAACATAATCATATGTCCATGTAGTAGTCATCAAAGCCAAATGTCGCAGCAATACCGATGACTGGTACCAGCGCGGCTCTGAATTTCCATCTATGTTTTTTGTAATATTTCTTACTAAGCTGTTTGCGTTTATGTAGCTGCTTTGCAATATAACGGCCAGCCCCATAACCTGTGCCGACAACCGCCGCCATGCCTGTAATTATCCCCATCGCTACAAGAAATACGTTTTGCACTGTGGCTTTATCTTCTTTGTCGAAAAGACTGTCGATTTTAAAGATGTCCTTGTCAGATAGGCCAAGGTCTAAAGCGCCTTGATATAATTCAGGATCATTCTTGGTGAAAGATTCTGCTGTTTCATTTTGTTGCACATATTGTGACTGATTAGTTTTTGCATCTGCAAACTCTCCAAGCGTACAGGAAATACCCAACGCAGCTACAATGGATAAAGAAATTCTAGATATCCACTTTTTGTTCAAAATCGTACCCTCCCCCTTTGTGAATTCCAAATAAAGCATAACTTGAAATATACAGTAATTTCCATAGTTATAAAGTATGTAATTTACGACAAACAAAAAAAGCCCCTCCGATAAGGAAGGGCTTTTCATTTTACTTTTGTTTTACCTGAACATATTTCGTGGCTGCTGTGATATAAAGACCTGATTTAAGCTTATACATTTTTGCCCCATTTACCGTAACGGTCTTATCAATCGTAAATGCTTCACCCGGCTTTACTTTTTTGTGCTTTGCTGACCAATTTGGCTTATCATAGACCCATAGCCACCCGTCAGCATTCGGCTTCACTACAGCCATTTTAATGCCCTTTGTTGTCGTTTCCTTTTTTAGGCTTTGTTTTAGTTGAAGAAGATACCTTTTT
>NZ_LKCP01000053.1:0-35158 GCF_001518755.1 Bacillus sp. AM 13(2015)
GACAAAGAATGCGAGGGTTTGTCTACACGCTGAGACTGCGAGAAGGCAGTTTTTCTAGATTAAATATCTTGATCTGTATCTATCTTAGCTGGTTTTTTCAGCTCGCGGCCTTTCCACATCAGCCAAATTTGTGCCGCGATATAAAGGGATGAATACACCCCTGTTAATAAGCCGACAAGTAAGGCGATGGAGAAGTTTGTAATCGACGCTGATCCGAAGATAAGCAGTGCGACAACAACGACAAGTACAGTCAGCACCGTATTGACAGATCGCGTAAAGGTTTGCTGTAAGCTTAAGTTCACAATGTACGATAGATCTTCAATGGTTTTCGGTTTACGTTTCTTCATTTGCTCACGAACCCTGTCGAAGGTAACGATCGTATCGTTGATCGAGTACCCGATGACCGTGAGGATCGCGGCAATGAAGGTGACATCCACCTCTAAGCGCGTAATACTAAAGAAGGCCACGATAAAGAACGCATCATATAGCAATGAAATAATTGCCGCAATCGCCATCTTATACTCAAATCGGACGGATACATATAAAATGATCCCGATGGAGGCAATGATGACGGCATATAGCGCATTACGGGCAAGTTCTTTTCCGACAGTCGGAGACACTGTACTTACGTTTGGCTCCGTTCCGTATTTATCTTTGAAGTAATCTTTCACTTCAGCAATCTTTTCTTTGTTCGGCACACCGACAAATCTCGCTGCTGCCTGATTCTCTTTTTGACCCGATAACACGACACTGTCTGTCTCAAGGTCAAGCTTTTTAAAGTCTTGCTCGACTTGTTCAGTTGACAGCTTGTGATCACTTTGAATATCAATTCTAGTTCCACTTGTAAAGTCAATTCCCGCATTCAGCTTGAAGATGGAAAGAACGATGATTCCCGCAATGGTGATAGTAGCTGAGAAAATCATAAATCCTTTACGTTTGCTGACGAAATCCCACTTATCAAATGGTGTTTTTGGCTCGGTGGTTTCTGTTGTTTCATGGATGTTCATAATGTCTTTTTGACGAACACCAAACCAGCCTTTTCTCCGGTCAAGATAGCGGCTTTCAACAAGAAGACCGAGAAGGAATCTTGATAGGAAAACAGCTGTGATAAAGCTTGTTAAAATCGAGAGGATGAGCATTGTTGCAAATCCTTTTACAGAGCTTGTCCCGAAGAAGAACAGCACTCCGCCGGCAATAATACTTGTTAAGTTAGCATCAAAGATCGTCGCAAATGATCTGCGGTTCCCTGATCTGAAAGCAGAACGGACTGATTTGCCGAGCTTCAGCTCTTCCTTGATCCGCTCATAAGTAATAATGTTGGCATCGACAGCCATCCCTACCCCTAAAATGAGTGCGGCAATTCCAGGCAGTGTCATAACCGCGCCCATCCAGTCAAACACTTGCAGCGTAATGTAGATATAAGCTGAAAGTGTGATGACAGCTATAAGACCAGGTAATCGGTAATAAAACAGCATGAATAAGAAGATAAATGCGATTCCTACTATTCCTGCAAACACTGTTTCGTTCAGTGCTTGTTCACCAAACTGTGCACTCACAGATGTGGAATATTTTTCTGTTAATTTCACTGGCAATGCCCCGGCATTTAAAATACTCGCAAGGTCTTTTGCCTCTTGGACAGTAAACTTTCCTTCTATTTGTACGTCACTGCTGTTAATCTCTTGATTCACATTTGGTGCAGATACATACTTGTGGTTTGATTTTGAGACTTCTTTTTTGAAGGAATCTCCTTTGTGGTAATCAAGCCAAATGACAAGCTGATTATTTGGTGCCATCGCTGCTACTTTTCTTGTGACGTCACCAAATTTTTTCGCATCCTTTAGTTTAACCGTCACAATTGGCTCATTCGTTTGACTGAATGTTTGTTTTGCACTATTTTCGACTAGGTCAGCCCCGTTTAGGAGTTCTTTATCATTCGTATCTCTGAAGGATAGCTGTGCTTCAGTGGAAAGAATCTCCCTTGCTCTGTTTTGATCTTTTACACCCGCAAGCTGCACGCGGATACGGTTGTTGCCTTCAATCGAAATGTTCGGCTCACTTACACCAAGCACGTTTGCTCTTCGGTTAAGAGCCTCCACTGTACTAACGAGAACACTATTTGTGATCTTGTCCTCTTTTTTCACTGGATGTACATCATACAGGACTTCAAATCCACCCTGTAAATCCAGCCCTAGCGTCATATCTTTCGCAACAGGCTTTGTTAGTAAGCCCACGCCAGTTCCGATTAACAGAACCACTAAGAAAAACGCAAGAATGCGCCCTTTTTTCATTATGTATTTCCTCCTTAAACACCTGAATCCATTAAGATGGCTTATTTTAACAGTTCATCAAGCATATTCTTGCCATCTTCACTGTCCAAAAAAGCAGACGTTTTAAACGACTGAACGGTTGCATAGTTCATAAATTCGCCTATTTTCACAGATAAGATATCTGCAACCATTTCATGAATCGGATACTCTTGTTTTTTCTTCCACTTCTTATTCTCTAAGTATGACCATAATTCCTCTAAATCTACATCTTTATAGCCCAAAACGATGAATTCTTCAAGCTTACTGAACAGAAAAGGCTTTAAATGGTCTTTGTAAATAGCAGCTGGATGTTGTGTCATTGCGTAGCTCCCCCTTTTCAGTTTTTTATCGAGAGACTTGTCATGCTTGGACGATATACACGCATATCTTATTGTATATGATTCTATGTCGTTTGAGAAGGCAGGTGATCTGTGATTTGACGAAGCAAACGTTTTTAAAGGGGACCATTATTTTAATTTTAGCAGGTTTTATCACGAGAATATTGGGTTTTGTCAATCGAATTGTCATTGCGAGGTTCATTGGCGAAGAAGGGGTCGGGCTTTATATGATGGCTGCACCTACCTTTTTTCTCGCCGTGACGCTCACGCAATTCGGACTGCCTGTCGCCATTAGTAAGCTTGTCGCAGAAGCAGAAGCCCGGGGTGACAAACAGAAAACAAAACGTATTCTGGTCATGTCTCTTGCGATAACAGGAACACTCAGCCTGATTTTCACGCCGCTCTTCTTATGGTTTGCGCCCATCATGGCAGAAAATATGCTGACAGACCCTAGAACGGTCTATCCACTGCTTGCCATTACACCCGTCGTACCAGTCGTCGCCATTTCCAGTGTGTTAAGAGGGTATTTCCAAGGCAGACAGCAAATGAGTCCGCTAGCGATGTCTCAAGTTCTGGAACAAGTCGCAAGAATTTCATTAGTGGCGGTATGTACAACGGCTTTCCTTCCTTACGGGATTGAATTTGCGGCAGCAGGTGCGATGGTGTCATCTGTGATTGGAGAGATGATTTCACTTGCTTACTTACTGATCGCCTTTCGCTATAAAAAGACCATTCGTATTCGAAAACGATTTTTTAAGGCGATTCATGACGGGAAGGACACATTTAAGCAGCTGATGAGCATTGCCCTGCCAACAACAGGCAGCCGTTTTATCGGAAATATTTCGTGGTTTTTAGAACCGATTGTTGTCGCGCAAAGTCTTGCCATTGCTGGATATGCGGCTGTTGAGGCGACAAGGCAGTACGGGGAGTTGACCGGGCTTGCTCTGACCCTTTTGACACTGCCTAGTTTTATTACGTATTCACTCTCCACTGCATTAGTTCCGGCGATCAGTGAAGGCATGGAGCAGAATAAACGTAAAACGGTCGAATACCGGCTGAAGCAGGCGATGCGCCTTTGTTTACTCAGCGGAGGCATTTCATGTATTATTCTTTTCGTTTACGCAGAAGATTTAACGCTCTTTATGTATGGTTCGTCGCATGCAGCCATTTATGTGAAATTCATGGCGCCGTTTTTCCTTCTATATTATTTTCAGGGGCCCCTTCAAGCCGTGCTTCAAGCACTCAATTTAGCTGGTGCGGCGATGACCAACAGCCTGATAGGTGCAATTGTAAAAACAGGGATGATTTTTGTTCTTGCTTCACAGCCTGGCTTTGGCATTATGGGCGCAGCACTTGCGATCTTAATCGGCATCATCCTTGTCACACTGCTCCATGCGGCAACTGTTGGAAAGGTGCTGCCTATTCATTTACCATTAAAGGAATATGGACTTTGCGTCCTTGTGATTATCGGTACGGGGGCTGTCAGTCTTTGGCTGAAATCTCAAGTAAACGGACTCTTTTCTGCTCCTATTGAACTTGTAACACTCATCTTTGTTACGTGCATGCTGTATGTCATTCTATTAATCTGCCTAGGACTAGTGAAACGAGAAGAGCTGCGCCGCATTCCGTTCATTGGGAAGCTGTTTTAGCTCATCTCTTTTTGATCACTTCATCTTTCAAATCAATATAAAATGTTTTTTGATTAAAGCTGCAGTAAGAGATTTGCTCGATATCATGGTAACCTCTTTTAGCAAGCTCATCTTTCAACCACTGTTCATTTTGATTGATTTGCTTAAGGTGATCATGCTGCACTACACCGTCCGCAACAAGTGGAAGCTCAAGCGCTGCATGTTTGAGCTTGTTTTCTTTTTCGACGACGGCGAGCTTTCCAGACGGCTCTAAAATAGCGTAAGAGACATCCTGAATACTGTCGATGTTATTTTCTCTTAATTGAATAAGCAGGTCATCAAAATTGTATCGCTGTTTTCTCATAGCACCCTCGTCTATTTTGCCATTGATGATGAGCAAGACCGGTTTGCCGTCAAGAAAGCGCCGGACGCCTTGGAATTTCAATGAGAGATAGGCAAGTGTGATTTGAATGAAGGTTAACAGCAGGATTGGCCAAACCGTATGTAACATGTGATCCTCTACTTCTTCTATGGCAAGAACCGCAATTTCTGCAATCATCATAAAAATGACTAGATCTAAAATACTCAGCTCGCCAATTTCCCTTTTGCCCATTAAGCGAAAGATAAACCAAATAAGAAAATATAAAATGATGGTTCTCATGGAAATGATCAAGATGTCCTGCATGTGATGTAAACCCTCCTTCTCCAACATAGCTTGTGTCAAAACACTTTATTTATGTAGAAAAGAAACGTCTGAAACATGTCTATTTTTTCTCCACTGTGAATACATTTTAGTAAAAGACAAGCTTCGGTCAATTGGAGAGGAGACAAATCACATGCAAGAAACAAAACATATTGGAAAAGGCATTTTATCCGGATTAATTGCCATTTTTGTCGTGATGGTTGTCACAAGTTTACTTGTGTCGCTCATGCTTACATTCACAAGTATGCAGGAATCATCATTTAAATGGATGATTATGATTTTGTCCTTTGTTGCCCTGTTATTAGGAGGCATCATTTCTGGCGGGAAAGCAAAGGAGCGCGGCTGGCTAATTGGTGCCATCACATCTATCATTTTTTCTCTCACTGTATTTTTATTTCAATATTTGGGGTTTGGAAAAACGTTTTCACCAGAGCAGTTCATCTATCATGGGGCATTTTTAGGCATTTGTATGCTGGGGGGAATGATTGGCGTCAATCTTCGAGGCAAATAAAAAAAAGAGCGGTTCATATCGCTCTTTTTTTATTGCTATGTATCGGAGGATTAGCCTTTGTCAGCTAATTCTCTAATAGCACGGCGATCGAAAGTTAAACGGTTGTTTTCGCTTGTTTTGATGACCACTTTTGATTCATCAATTGAGTCGATTTCACCGTGTAAACCACCGATTGTGACGATTTTATCGCCTTTTGATAAAGATTGCTGCATCTGACGCACAGCTTTCTGTTGCTTTTGCTGTGGACGGATTAACAAGAAGTAAAGCACAGCAAACATGACAACAATCATAATGATTGAACCCATACCACCATCCATTCTATTTCACCCCTTTCTAAAGCATTGTAAAGCCTTTCGTTTATGCGTTAAAAGTTTTTCGCATTTGGTTTGTTAAAGCCATAACGCTCAAAAAACTCTTCTTTAAAATCACCTAAACGATCCTCACGGATAGCTTCTCTCACTTGCTCCATTAATTTTAACAGAAAATGAAGATTATGATAAGTTGTTAATCGAATTCCGAACGTTTCATTTGTTCGGATGAGATGTCTAATATAGGCGCGTGTATAGTTTTTACACGTATAGCAGTCACAGTTCTCATCGATTGGTCTAAAGTCACGCTCATATTTTGCATTTTTCACAACAAGACGGCCTTCACTTGTCATTAAGGTACCGTTTCTTGCAATTCGCGTAGGCAGTACGCAGTCAAACATATCTACACCGCGAATGGCGCCGTCAATTAAGGAATCTGGCGAGCCGACACCCATTAAGTACCTTGGTTTGTCTGCCGGTAAAAATGGTGTAGTGAACTCAAGTACACGATTCATCACATCTTTTGGTTCCCCTACAGATAAGCCTCCGATGGCGTAGCCTGGGAAATCAAGTGAAACAAGGTCTTTTGCACTTTGTTTTCGAAGCTCTTCGTATTCTCCGCCTTGGACAATTCCAAACAGCCCTTGATCCTCTGGACGCTGGTGCGCTGTTAGACAGCGCTCTGCCCATCTGCTTGTCCGCTCCACAGAACGTTTCATGTAATCGTACTCTGCAGGATATGGCGGGCATTCATCAAATGCCATCATAATATCAGAACCAAGCGCATTTTGGATCTCCATGGCTTTTTCAGGAGATAGGAACAGCTTGTCTCCGTTTAAATGATTACGGAAGTGAACGCCTTCTTCTTCAATTTTTCTAAATTCACTCAATGAGAAAACTTGGAATCCGCCTGAATCAGTTAGAATGGCTCGATCCCAGTTCATAAATTTGTGCAGACCGCCTGCTTCTTTTACGATATCGTGGCCTGGACGGAGCCATAAGTGGTACGTATTGCTTAAGATGATGCCTGCATCCATTGCCTTTAATTCTTCAGGCGCCATTGTTTTGACTGTAGCCAGTGTACCTACTGGCATAAATACAGGTGTTTCAAAAGAGCCGTGCGGTGTATGAACGCGGCCAAGACGTGCACCTGTTTGTTTGCATGATTTAATGAACTCATAACGTATCGGTAATTGCGACAAAAATGAGCCCTCCTGTCTTTGTTGTATGATGTTATTGAATCAGCATGGCATCGCCAAAGCTGAAGAATCGGTATTCCTCTTTCACAGCCTCATTGTACGCTTTTAGTACGTGCTCTCGTCCAGCTAATGCGCTGACAAGCATAATTAACGAGGATTTTGGCAGATGGAAATTTGTGATCATGCCATCAATTGCCTTGAATGTGTAGCCAGGGTAAATAAAGATCGACGTCCAGCCGCTTGAGGCTTTGAACTCACCATCGTGTGCGCTTGCAATGGTTTCAAGCGTTCTTGTTGACGTTGTGCCGACTGAAATAATCCGTCCGCCTTCTTTGCGAACGCGATTGAGCTCATCAGCTGTTTCTTCATTCATTTCATAAAACTCTGCATGCATTTCGTGTTCTTCAATACGTTCTGCACTTACCGGACGAAACGTGCCAAGCCCCACGTGCAGCGTAATAAAAGCAATGTGAACACCTTTCGCTTTCAGCGCATCCAGCAGCTCGGTTGTAAAATGGAGACCGGCCGTTGGGGCAGCAGCGGAACCAACCTCTTTTGAATAAACGGTTTGATAGCGTTCACGGTCGTCAAGCTGCTCTTTAATATATGGAGGCAGCGGCATTTCACCAAGGGATTCAAGCACTTCATAAAAAATGCCTGTATATTGAAACTCGACTTTTCTTCCACCATGTTCCATTTCCTCTGTACATACCGCTTTGAGCCGTCCATCACCAAAAGTGATAACCGTCCCTTTTTTCACCCGTTTCGCTGGTTTTACAAGTGTTTCCCAGTTGTCTCCTTCTTCTTGCTTCAAGAGAAGCAGCTCAACTTTGGCACCTGTATGCTCTTTCATCCCAAACAATCGTGCAGGCAAAACGCGAGTATTGTTTAGAACGAGACAATCACCTTTTTGAAAATAATCGATGATTTGTGAGAATGTATCGTGTGTAATCGCACCCGTCTGTTTGTTTAAGACCATCAGTCTTGATGCATCTCTTTTTTCAAGCGGCACTTGTGCAATCAATCTTTCTGGTAAATCAAAATCAAATAGTTCTAGCTTCATTTCCTTCACCTATTCTGTAGTTAACTAGTTAACGTTATTTCATCCGTCCAAAGATATTCAGTAATATGGTTAGTACGATGCTAATGACAATGCATGTAATGACAGGAAAAAAGAACGTTACATTTCCTTTTTTCACAAAAATATCACCTGGAAGCTTACCAACCAATTGAAACACTAATCCTGCGGCAAAAAGGACACCACCTAAAATCATTAATATTTTAGGGAATTCAGTCACGAATCGGAACCTCCATTTGAAAATGTTCATACGCTTCTCTTGTGACGACCCGCCCTCTTGGTGTTCTTTGCAGGAAACCAATTTGCAGCAAGTACGGTTCGTACACATCTTCAATCGTATGTGATTCTTCTCCAATTGTCGCTGAGATTGTATCAAGACCAACCGGACCGCCTCTAAATTTTTCGATCATACTTAAAAGGAGCTTATGGTCTATATGATCGAGGCCAAGCCTGTCGACTTGAAGACGCTCAAGGGCATCTTCCGCAATGTCCTGCGTAATAGCATGATTCCCAAGCACTTGCGCAAAATCTCTTACTCTTCTGAGCAAACGATTGGCAACCCTCGGTGTTCCCCGGGAACGTCTCGCAATCTCTTCGGCAGAGCGAATATCGATCCCAATCTCAAACAGCTCGGCTGTTCTTGCCACAATGTGAGCCAAATCTCTTTGCTCATAGTATTCCAATCTTGCATGTACCCCAAACCTATCTCGAAGCGGCGCTGTTAACAGCCCGACACGGGTCGTTGCACCTACAAGCGTAAATGGCGGTAAATCAAGCCGTACAGAGCGTGCTGTATCTCCTTTTCCAATGACAATATCTAAACAAAAATCCTCCATTGCTGGGTACAGCACTTCCTCAATTGAGCGCTGCAAGCGGTGAATTTCATCAATAAACAATACATCACCTGGCTCAAGAGACGTTAAGATGGCCGCCAAATCTCCAGGACGCTCAATGGCTGGTCCTGACGTTGTACGCAGCTGAACATTCATTTCATTGGCAATAATCGACGCAAGCGTTGTTTTCCCAAGTCCAGGAGGTCCATATAAAAGGACGTGATCAAGCGTTTCCTGCCGCATGCGGGCAGCTTCAATAAATACGCTGAGATTATCCTTTACTTTTTGCTGACCGATATATTGGCTAAGTGTCTGTGGCCGCAGACTTTGCTCAATGGCTGATTCATGGTTGTCTGCTTCAGTTGAGACGAGCCGTTCATCCATGAGACATCACCCTATTTCAACATTTTTTGTAAAGCTTTTTTCACATATTGATCGGTTGTGAGATTCTTTTCTTCTTTTAATAATGGAAGAACCTTTTTAATTTCACGATCACCGTATCCAAGGACACTCAAGGCTTCAAGCGCTTCATCTAATGCAGTTTGCTGCGTTTCAACCTGAATGTGGTCCTCGTGATTAAATAAGTTGCCAATCATTTCTGGTACCACATCTGCAAGTTTTCCTTTTAGATCCAAAATGATTTGACGTGCTGTTTTTTTGCCCACACCTGGGAATTTAATCAGGAACGCTTCATCTTCACGTTCTATCGCTGAAATGACAGCGCCAGGATCACCGGAAGCAAGAATAGCGAGAGCGCCCTTTGGCCCTATTCCTGTGACATTTAACAGTTTTGTAAACAGCGCTTTTTCTTCTCGTGTTTGAAAACCGTATAACGAAAATGCGTCTTCCTTTATGTAATGATACGTATAAATCGTTTCTTGTTTATTTACTCGATAGATAAACGGGTTTGGGGTATAGACTTGATATCCCACTCCGCCGTTTTCAATGACAACATATTGCGGGCACACATAATCAATGGTCCCTTTTACAAACTCTATCACCGTTTTCACCTCTTTGACTGTTCTTCATTGTAACATAAATCGAGGAGAAAACCGCAATAAAAGTTAACATACGTTCGCTCAGTACATTTTTATCATGAAACCACGAAAAACAGCTTGCGGTCTTCACACCAGCAAGCTGTTACACGCTTTAAAACGATATTTCATTTCGGTAAGGCTTCATGACTTCAAGCACATGCTCAAATTCATCCTTTGTTCGAAAAGGAATGCCTTGCTCAAGCTGTTTTTCCACATGACTTTCTAAACGGGACGTATCAATTTGAAAAAAGAGATGAATAGGCTCCGCCCAGCCGTCAGGCCTTCCATGAAACGTAGAAATCACACCGTCCTCTGATAATCCGATATATCCATTTGCTTTACTTAATGGAGAGATATCATCAATTTGCTTTCTAAAAAGGGCAAAATCCTCTTTTTGTTCTACCAGCGTCCAGCCTTTATACTGCGCCCAGAATGTGTCTTTGTCTTCTAATGATGCCCGGTGTCTTTCAATACTCACATCGCCGTCTAAATAGACTTTTTCAAGCTGGACGGTGATAGAGTTTGACTGCTTTTGCAAGTGTTCTTTCCCTTCCATATCTACAGCGAAAAAAAGCACACTTGTCATGATAAGTCCTGTAACGAAACATTTCATCTTCACTTTCACTATTTACACCTCTTTAGAACATGAGATCGATGCATGACATATGTAGTTTGACCCATTTTTCTAAACATTAACCAAATCGATGATTCAAATGTATGGTAAGAGTCTTTCGTTGTATCCTTCATTCGTAAATGTTATGTTTTATACAATCCATTGCTTTATCGAGTGACACGTTTTTTCATCATTCGTTTTTCAGCCGCATAAACTGAAACCAAAGAAGGTGAAGTCAATGTCAGATGTCAAAAGATTAGCCGAATCGATTCAGTATCATGAAGAGAAACGTTTTCATAAGCTTGCCTATAAACCAGCAGAGCTTGAACTGTGCGGCAAAGGAAGAAGTGCCTATGTCTTTTTATACAAAAAAGACGGCAAGAAAATGGCACTAAAAGTCTTTTTCCCTTCTTATCAGCATATTGCCCGCAAAGAGGCTGCCATTTACGAAAAACTTTCTGGTTCGTCTTACTACCCTGAGATTTATGAGTCTGGGGATCAGTATATTTTAATGGAATATATTAAAGGCTACACATTCTATGAATGCCTTACAAAAGGAATTCCTATTAAAAAACAGATGATTAATCAAGTCGATGATGCGCTGGAGGAAGCGCGCGAGAAAGGATTGAATCCTTCTGATATCCATCTGCGCAATCTGATCTTAACAAAAGAAGGACGGATCAGAGTCATTGACGTTGCCAGATTCACGCAAACGAAAGCATGTCATCAATGGGATGATTTAAAAGCCGCTTATGCTTATTACCAAAAACCTTTTTTCCCTAAAAAAGCACCGCGTCTGTGGCTTGAAGTGATTGCTTATTTGTATAAAAAGAACTGGCTGTCCCGCGGGCAGCTTAATAATCGGAATGATTTTTCTGCATAACGAAAGCCGCTCTCTTTTGAGCGGCTTTTTGCTGTTATTCTGTTTCTACATGGATACTATTGACGTTTAATAGGTTAATGATTTCATTATTCAGCTTAAACCAATGATTGGCTTCTTCAATTTTTTTATACACATCATAGGTAGCTGGACGTTTGAGCTCGAAATCAAGCACTTCCCCATTGTTCATATGAAATGTTACCTTAAATACTTTCATCATAAGATCACCTTCCACTCTTCTTGTTCGCTGGTCAAATAGATCAGCTCTTTTCATTCATTCTCTATTCAACTCGTTTCCCCTCCTTCTTTCCATTCAAACCCAAGAAGTTTAAATTTTGTTTAAATTCACACAACATATCTATCTCTCATATCTGCAAAGAAGTATATTAGTGAAAAAGGAGGCTGCCCTTGATGAAGCAGAAAGAGAAACGAACATCTCCAGAAAGAAAAACAGTCTTTTTTCATTTAACAGATGCTCTCATTCCGAGTGTGGACATGATGGCATATGCAGCAAAGGCATTTTTTCACCTTTTAAGAAAAGCCTTTTCAGCGGTTTGATAAAACCCCGCACAGCATCGTGCGAGGTTCTTTTTTTATGGCTGATAAATTTGACTTCCTTGACTGACAAACTCCTTCGCCTTCTTTTCCATTTCTCTTTTTACTTCTTCAGATTGATTGCGGATATCATGAGAAATTTTCATACTGCAAAACTTCGGTCCGCACATCGAGCAAAAGTGAGCGGTTTTAGCGCCTTCGGCAGGCAATGTTTCATCATGGAACGCCAAGGCTCTTTCTGGATCAAGTGACAGGTTGAATTGGTCCCGCCACCTAAATTCAAACCTCGCTTTCGATAAAGCATCATCGCGCTTTTGAGCCGCAGGATGTCCTTTTGCTAGATCAGCAGCATGTGCAGCAATTTTATAGGCGATCACGCCTTCTCTCACATCTTCTTTGTTCGGCAGACCTAAATGCTCTTTTGGCGTTACATAGCACAGCATTGCTGTTCCGTACCAGCCGATCATGGCCGCACCGATCGCGGATGTAATGTGATCATAACCAGGTGCGATATCTGTTGTAAGAGGCCCTAACGTATAAAATGGTGCTTCCTTGCAAATGTCCATTTGCTTGTCCACATTCTCTTTGATTTTATCCATTGGGACATGTCCGGGCCCTTCAATCATTACCTGCACATCATGTTTCCAAGCAATCTCTGTTAACTCACCTAACGTTTCCAGCTCTGCAAACTGCGCCTCATCATTGGCATCAGCAATCGAGCCTGGTCTAAGTCCATCTCCAAGTGAAAAGGCGATATCATATTTTTTCATAATTTCACAAATGTCTTCGAAGTGAGTGTAGAGGAAATTCTCTTGATGATGAGCAAGACACCATCTTGCCATAATTGCACCGCCTCTTGAAACAATTCCGGTCACCCGATCGACAGTGAGCGGAATATATCTTAACAGCACGCCAGCATGAATCGTGAAATAGTCTACACCTTGCTCCGCTTGTTCAATTAATGTGTCCCTGTACACATCCCACGTCAAATCTTCTGCGACTCCATTCACTTTTTCAAGGGCCTGATAGATGGGAACGGTTCCTACTGGGACTGGGCAATTCCGAATGATCCATTCTCTCGTTGTATGAATATCCTTTCCAGTAGACAGATCCATCATTGTATCTGCCCCCCATCTGATCGCCCATGTCATTTTTTCAACCTCTTCATCAATGGATGACGTGACAGCTGAATTGCCAATATTCGCATTGATTTTGACATGAAAATTTCTTCCGATAATCATTGGTTCACTTTCTGGATGGTTAATATTCGAAGGAATGACGGCTCTTCCGCTCGCCACTTCCTCTCTAACGAACTCAGGGCTTAGCTCTTCTCTAATTGCGATAAACTCCATTTCAGGCGTAATGATGCCTTTTTTGGCATAATGCATTTGCGTCACGCGCGCTCCTTGTTTCGCGCGGAGCGGCTTATGATGAAAATTAGTTTGGACAGAATGGATGGACTCCTTCTCCCTTGAACGGTATCCATTATCCTCCGGTCTTACATGACGCCCTTCATAGCTTTCTGTATCTCCTCTTTCTTCAATCCATGCTGCCCTAAGACGCTTTAACCCCTTTGTGACGTCAATATGAACGTTCTCATCCGTGTACGGTCCACTCGTATCGTATACACGGACTGGTTCATTTTTTATGTCGCCCGCCTCTGTCACAGTATGTGAGAGCGTAATCTCTCTTTTTGGCACTAAGATATCGGGTCTTGATCCTTTCTCATACACCTTATGGCTGCCGTCAAAGCTAGATAACAATGATTGGTTGGATGGGACACTTTTCTTTTCTTTCATTTGCTGTTCTCTCCTTTTCTTCTTGTCACCGGACAGGATGGAATCAGCACCAGCAAAAAACCAGGCTCTATTTAAAGAACCTGGTTTCGTCGTCAGAAATAAACATGCATATCATTGATATGATACATGCATCATCTTCAACTTCCCCACGCTGGTACGAGCCAGATCAGGTCCAAAGGGTTAAGAAGCTTATACTTCTCTCTCAGCCCATTTACGGGCACCCCTAGTCACTTTTATTGATTTCCACATCAGTGTAGCATAGAGACATCATGAAGAAAAGAAGATTCAGGAAAATAGTTCCTTTCCCCTACAAGCGTTATAGATCATGTTGATATACAGTCTTCTATACATCATCTATCTCTCTCATTTCAATTAAATCTGAAATAATCATTGATCCTTTTCTCCTATTATGTATAATTAATCTAAACGGAGAATTTTTATACAATTTATTTAAAGGAAGTTCTAGTCGATTGCAAACATTTCTCACATTTATCGTCGTAGGATTCTCAATTGCTCTGCCTGTTGGAGCAATCACGGTTGAAATGACAAAACAGGGACTGAAAAACGGATTTTTTCATGGTTTAACTGTCGGAGCAGGCGGTATGACCATAGACTTATTACTCATCTTGGCTTTATATGCTGGATTTGCTCAGTTTTTATCTTTGCCGTTTGTTCAAATCCCGCTCTGGCTGATCGGAGCTGTATTTTTAATGATTCTCGCATACGATTCCATTAAAAATGCGGATCAAGACATCCATTTAGCAGGAGAAAAGGTCAATAAATCATTCGCGAAAACATATCGAAACGGCTTGCTTGTGGCGGTATCTCCAGGAAATCTTGTGTTCTGGGTTTCTGTTTTTGGTGCTGTACTTGCGGATGCTTATACAAAAACAGATTCATCTGAATTTATGCTGGCTGCCGGCGGTATTTTGGCAGGGATTCTCCTTCATGACATCGGTCTCCTCACCCTTGTATCCTTAACAAGAAAAGTGATGAATCGGACGATGATCAAGTGGACATCCATTATTGCTGGTATTTTATTATTAGGGTTTGGCTGTTATTTCTTTTACGAATTTTATATAGGCATCAAGGTTTATTTTTAAGAAAAGGCTAAAGTTCGTGATGAACTTTAGCCTTTTTTGTGTCAAACTATCGGGTCATGCCTGTTTGTCCTGTTTCAAATTGCGTTCTTCTCATATCTCTAAAGCGTGTGAATGCACCTTCATCTTTCATGACTTGGACTGCTCTTCCATCCGCATAACGAGTCGCTGCTTCTTCTACTTGTGATACGCCTTCTGACGTCAGGCGGCCATCTGATTTAATGGCAATATACACATTCTCATCCGTCACCATGACTTGAGAGTCTGCCACGTGATTCATTTTATTGACGCGGTTGGCAATTTTTCTTGAACGCTGGATGTTCTCTTGTTTATCGTAGCCTGAGAACGACATTTGGTTATGATAGTTCATATCTCCATGACTGTAGCGTCCATCTCCACCTGCAAGAGGCATTCGATCATCGGCTTGAGGACGTGTACGGTAATCAACATTCGTTGTATTCCCACCGTTCATCCCTTCCATGAGTTCAGAAACTGGTCCTTGATGATCTTGGTTATTGTCATCTGCACGGTTATTCGAATGATATCCGACCGGCTGACCTGATTGATTATGCCTTGTATCTACACCTGCATTGTCATTTGTACCACATGCTGTTAACCCAATAGGAAGAAGCACTAATGCGATTGTTTTTTGCCATTTTTGTCTCAAACGAAAAACCCCCTGCACAAATTCAATCTCATGAGCGCGAAACAGGCTCTGTTTTAGCATGTACAGTTAGGAAGAAAATCAAGCTGTCAGTTATAAACAAAAAAAGGAACGATTGAGATCGTCCCTTCTGGTATGGTGACAAAAGGCTAAAATGTTCTTGATTTTAGCCTTTTGTCTTCTTTTCAGCGTAATAGAAAACCTTTGCATTCTAGGAAGGACGAGCACAGGAGCGGAACGAATTTGACATTCGTGAGCACCGGAGCGCAGACCTGACACCGAATGCGAGGGTTTGTCTACACGCTGAAAGGAACGATTGAGATCGTTCCTTCTGTCATTAATCCTCTTCTTCCTCCTCCGGCCTTGCAAATACGGATTGGCCTGGATATGGCTGCATATAAGGCTGAGCAGGATAAGCACCCATTTGGCCATAAGGAACAGGATTCGGATAATGTCCTGGCCAAGGCTGATGATGCTTCATGCCATCATCACATCCGCAGTCTTCCTTGCCGTATGCTGCATTTGAGACGTTTGGATAAAAGCCTTGATTTACGTTGGCATTTGCATTGGCGTTTGAATGCATATGGTGATGCCAGTGATGTCCGTCGTTTGCATGGTGCTCATGATTTTCCCCGTAGTAAGCAGGCGCTTGATACGCAGGATAATATGGATGAGCCGGGTATGGATATGGCATCATATGATGGTGATAATATGGATGGATAGGATAACATAGTCCTGATCCCGGTAAAATTGGCGATGCCGGCACCATTTGCTGCGGATATGGATACATCCCCGGCATGTAATGACCATGACCATAACCAAAATAAGGATCATATGGTTCATGATGATGGTGCTGGTGATGATGCTCGTTATTTTCAGCCACTCCTCCTACCGCTGCCCCTCCCACATTTGGCATTTGCGGGAAGTTAGGAAGGTTTGGGTAATTGCCATGCTCCATGTCTTTTCCCTCCTCTTTTTGATGCGGAATATGAATAAACGGGTCATATCCCTTTGCCACTTCATCTTTTAGATGACCTTTATTTTCATGGTGAAAATGGTCTTTGTTATCTTTATGGTCCTTATTTTCATGATGGGAATGACCCTTGTTATCTTTATGGTCTTTATTCTCATGATGAAAATGATCCTTGTGATCTTTTTTCTCGTGAACGTGATCTTTTTTCTCATAATGATCTTTTTTGGGAGGAGGCGTGAATGGCTGGTAGAGATTGGTCTGATAATAGTTCACATCGACTTGTGGAAAAACTGGCTGCTCGATCTTTGGCACTGGCGGTACATAAGGTACCGGTTCATTTGGCTTTTCCTTCGGTTTTGTATCTTGCACTTGCACGACATCTTTTGGCTTTTCTTTCACATACGGATGTTCTTTCGTTTTTGGCATTTCTTTTGCTTTGTGATGATCTGTTTTCACAGGAACACCACTAGATGGAATTTTAATCTTCATACCCGGCATGATCAAATCAGGATTACTGAGCTGAGAATTTAGTTTTTTCAATTCTTGAAAGTCGACTCCGTATTTCTTTGAAATTTTCCAAAGGGAGTCTCCTTTTTGCACAATATGAATTTTCAACGTTTTCCCCTCCTATGCAAAACGTGAACGTAACGGTTATGTCAGAAGTACAATATGTTTCAACATAAATTTATGCCTATTTACAAGCCGATATGATAAAAACTTGTTTTCTGATAGGAGGGGCAGATCATTATTTAATGGCGAGCATTTTCTCGAGTGCAAGCAAAGCGTCTTTCGTGATGTCTTCATTGACCTGTATCAACCCGACCGGCTGACCCTTTTCAATGCTTTCAAGTGACCATAGCAAATGAGGCAGATCAATCCGGTTCATCGTCAAGCATGGACACATATCTGGGTTAAGGGATTCAATTTGTTTATCTGGGTGCTGCGCTATGATCCGTTTGACTAAATTCATCTCTGTTCCAATCGCCCACTTGCTGCCTGCTGGCGCCTGTTTGATCGTATCAATAATAAATTTCGTTGAACCTGCTAGGTCAGAAGCCCTTACGACCTCATGCGTGCATTCAGGATGGACAAGAATTTGAATGTCACGGTCTTTTTTTCTCATTTCTTCTATATTCCGAACGGTAAATTTCTCATGTACGGAGCAATGGCCCTTCCATAAAATCATCTTGATCCGGGAAAGCGGCTGATCGGTGATGAGCTTTTCTTCTATCTGATCCCAGACAGCCATTTCTTCTAGCGGAATACCTAAATCAAAAGCCGTATTACGCCCTAGGTGCTGATCAGGGAGAAACAGAATCCGCTCTTTTTGCGTCATCGCCCACTCGAGTACTTTTTTAGCATTTGATGAAGTAACAGTCGCCCCGCCATGCTTGCCGACAAATGCTTTAATATCTGCTGTTGAATTGACATACGTAAGCGGAAGTATTGTATCTCCAAACAGATCAGTGAGCTGCTCCCATGCTCTGTCTGTTTGTTTCATGTTTGCCATATCTGCCATGGAACAGCCTGCCCTCATATCTGGCAATACGACGCTTTGATTCTTGTTTGACAGCATATCTGCCGTTTCTGCCATAAAGTGAACACCGCAGAACACAATGTATTCAGCCTCGTGATTGTCGGCCGCTATTTGTGCCAGCTGCAATGAATCTCCTGTTGCATCTGCAAATTCGATGACCTCATCCTTTTGATAATGATGGCCCGGTATAAAAAGCTTTGATCCAAAAGCCCGCTTGATTTCTAACACTCGCTGCTTCATTTCATCATCAGAGCGGTGTTTATATTCATCTGGCATCATGGCTGCATGTTGATTGGCTAATACATTAAGCATGGACATGAGTTGTTCCCCCTTTAAGACTGAATTCCATATTCATACTAAAATCAAATGCTGGAGCAGAATGTGTGAGAAAACCAAGTGAAATCAAGTCGACTCCTGTCCCCCTGTAGCTTGGCAATGTCTCTAGCGTAATGCCCCCTGAAGCCTCTGTCAGAATGGACTCTGGCGTCATTTGTTTAAAACGTTTAACCTCGTCCGGAGAGCAGTTATCAAACATGATGACATCCGCTTTTGCATCAATGGCTTCCATTAGCTGCGTTTCTGATTCAATTTCCACTTCAATTTTTACCATATGACCGGCATATGCTCTTGCTTTCTGTACAGCTTCACGAATAGAGCCGCATGCGGCAATATGATTATCTTTAATCATGACCCCATCTGATAAGCCAAAGCGATGATTCTTTCCACCGCCTGTCTTCACTGCGTATTTCTCTAACATACGCAAGCCGGGTGTCGTTTTTCTCGTATCACAAATCGTAATAGACGGGTCACCTAATCGCTGCACCGCCTCATGCGTTAAGGTGGCGATACCTGTCATTCGCTGCAATAGATTTAAAATGACCCTCTCTCCCTTTAATAAGTCGTTGACTGGGCCCTTTATTTTCGCCAGTACAGCGCCTGAATGAATCCAATCACCTTCTTGAAAAAACAGCTCAGTTTGAATCTGTTCATTCAACAGGCGGTAACCTATTTCAATCAGTTGTGATCCTGCCAATACACCAGATTGTTTCGCAATGATAAGAGCTGTTCCTTTCTTGTCTCCAAAGATGGCATCAGCTGATACATCTCCAAAGCCAATATCCTCTGTAAAAAAATGAGTGAGCATTTGTTTTAACTGTAAACGTTCCATTTGGCACCGATCCTTTCATTTTTCATGATATGAATATGACCTTTTTCATGAACAATCTGCCTGCCCTGCCACAACGCATCGCTTCGCTCTGGATAATCCATTCGATAATGGCCGCCTCTGCTTTCTGTACGGAGTAATGCAGATTTAGCAAGGCAAACCGCTAATGCCCATTGATTGCTTAATTCGATCTGTTCATTTGTGATATCCTTCACATTAATTTGCTGAAAAGTGACATGCTGTAACGTATGAAGCAAAGTCTGCAAGCCCTTTTCATCTCTCACAATGGCTGCAAATGTAGTCATCCATTGTCTCAGCTGAGCTGTTGAAATCATCGGAACCATCCATATTTCTTGAATAGAAAAAGGTGGACTTGTTTCTTTCTGTTTAGGCAGCTGTTCAATTCTTTGTGCCGCTTTGCTGCCTAATACGAGACCTTCCAGAAGAGAATTACTCGCCAATCGATTCGCACCGTGTAAGCCAGTACAGGCCGCTTCTCCAATGGCAAATAGCGCTGGAACAGTCGTTTCTCCATATTCATTGACGCTGATACCGCCCATTAAAAAGTGCATACCCGGGGAAATTGGCAACCTGCCGCTCGCCATATTGACACCTGCACGCTGACACATCGCATCTATCGCTGGAAAACGGGCTGAAAAATGCGGAATATCATGGATGTTAAGATACAATTGATGGCCTAATTGCTGCTCATGAAAAATAGCTCTAGCGACCACATCTCTAGGTGCTAAATCAGCTTGTGGGTGAATACCTTTCATGATCCGCCTGCCTGTTTCATCTTCTAAATAAGCTCCCTCTCCCCGTACTGCCTCTGAAATGAGACCAACTGCTTTTCCATCGATTGTCAAAAGAGTTGGATGGAATTGAACAAATTCTAGATCCACTAATTGCGCACCTGCTCGATAGGCCATCATTAGTCCGTCTCCTGTGACAGAAGGATCATTTGTGTTTGTCTCATATAGGGAGCCGCAGCCGCCTGTTGATAAAACAACGGCATCTGCGGTCATTGTTTGTACGTGTCCTGTCTCGTCTTTCCATACAACACCCTTGCATGTCCCTTCATGAACCAATAGATCAATGACATGATGATATTCATATAAATGAATATGTGAGCCGAGCTGACTTTTCAGATACTGTACAAGGGTTTTCCCTGTTTGATCTCCTCCTGCATGCAAGATGCGATGAGTGGTGTGTGCCCCCTCTTTGCCTAATTGCGGCTCTCCCGCTTCATCTTGATCAAATGGACAGCCATCTGCTACGAGCTGCTGCACAAGATGTTTTCCAAGTCTCACGATTTCTTGTACGGTTCTTTCATCATTGTGGTCACAGCCAGCATCTAGTGTATCTTGCACATGTTGCTCAGCTGAATCATGTGCTGAAAAGGCAGCAGCAATTCCACCTTGTGCCAGCATGGAATTACTAGATGAAAATTGTTTTTTGTTCATCATGATGACCTGGCAGTTTTTCGAGATATTTCTTGCAAAGGAAAGCGCTGCAATGCCTGATCCCACCACAATAACTTTTTTGATTGATGACACCATTGCCCCTCCTGTCATTTACACCTGTCTTGACACATATCATTACACAACACTAAAATAAATACAAGAAAAAATTTTCACACGGGAGATGGATAGGTTGGTTTATTTAGATTACGCAGCTTCTACACCTGTTTCAGAAGAAGCACTGCATGTTTTTGAGCAGCTGAGTAAAAATTTCTACGGAAATGCAAGCAGTCTTCATGATGCTGGGGGAAAAGCAAATGACATATTGACTTACAGCAGACAATCACTCGCTGCCATGATCGAGGGTGAACCAGATGGGATCTACTTTACAAGCGGTGGAACTGAATCCAATCTCCTTGCGATTCAATCGATCATCAATGGACTGCCAGCACATAAACAGCATGTCATCACAACTTCAGTCGAGCACCCTTCTGTTCATCATGCAGTTAGCAGCTTAGAGCGGCTTGGCGTAAAAGTCACGATCATTGAACCGAATCAGGATGGAATCATAACAGAGGACATTCTCAAAAAAGCAATATTGCCTGAAACAGGGCTCGTATCTATTCAGCATGCTAATTCAGAAACAGGGATTATCCAGCCGCTTGCTGAATTAGCACCTCTTTTAAAAGAAAGGAACATTCTTTTTCATACAGATGCTGTGCAAACATTTGGAAAGGTACGTGTGTCCATCAAAGAACTTGGAGTCGATGCCGTGTCCATCTCAAGTCATAAAGTGTATGCTCCTAAAGGCGCTGGTGCCGTTTATATGGGCTCTCATGTTCCTTGGAAACCTTTATATACAGGAGCAGTTCAGGAAAATGGCTTACGTCCAGGGACAGTGAATGTACCGTGTATCGGTGCTTTTGCTGCTGCAAGTGAACAAGCAATGCTTAGGCTGGATGAACAGCAAAAATTAGATGAACAGCTGCGTGATTATTTTCTTCAACAGTTAAAAATCAGACAGCTGCCAGTTCGTACACTTCAGGACAATGACAATCGCCGCACGCTGCCTCATATTATTGGTTGTTTTTTTGAAGGGTTTGAAGGACAATATGTAATGTTAGCATGTAACCGGCATGGGATTTGTCTATCAACTGGAAGCGCATGTGCTTCTGGTTATCACCATCCTTCCCCTGCTGTGAAGGCATTGCGTGTATCAGATCGTGATGCCCTTCAATTTATTCGACTATCATTTGGATGGCAGTCATCAAAAGATGACATCGATCAGCTTTTGCATACATTTGAGCATTTGCAAAAGGAGAAGAAGGGAGCTTAGGACGTGGAGCAAGAGAGGAAACTCATTGGCGAAGAAAGAAGAACCGCCATTTTAGAGTGGCTGAAAGAAACAGACACACCGCTTACTGGAAGCTTTTTAGCTAAAAAAGCGGCTGTCTCTCGACAAGTCATTGTACAAGATATTTCATTATTAAAAGCAAAAAATGAACCCATTATTGCCACAAGCCAAGGCTATGTGTATATGGCAGCGCAGCATGCGCCAGAAAGAGAAATTGAACAAATCATCGCCTGCAAGCATGATCCTGCTCGCACAGAAGAGGAACTGACCTTGATTGTAGACTTTGGAGTGACGGTGAAAGATGTGATCATTGAGCACCCTGTTTATGGTGAACTAACGGCCTCCATTCGCGTCAGCACACGGAAACAAGTCGCTGATTTTGTCCATCATATTTCTAACACCGGCGCGTCCTACTTGTCAGAACTAACAGACGGGGTGCATTTGCATACTCTCACTTCTTACAGCCAAAAGCAGCTTGACCAAGCCATTCAAGCGCTGGATGATGCTGGGTTTTTAATAAAAGACTAAAAAAATAGTGTCCTGGATGGGACACTATTTTTCATTCGTTAATTCATATGTTTGATAGCTGCCGAGCAGCTTGACCTCACAGCCAATCGCTTCTAATTCTTGAATCGCACCAGGGACTAGGACATCATCCATTTCTTTTTCGATGTCAATAATAAATAAATAATGTCCAAGACCTGTTTTTGTCGGACGGGATTCAATTTTTGACAAGTTGAGATTCCGCCAAGAAAAAGCAGACAGCACGCGGTGCAATGCACCTGATTGGTCATCCTTAGGCAGACTGACCACAATGGTCGTTTTTGGCTTTGATGAGAAACCAGAATTCATTGGGAACGATGCGTTAGGATCTTTATGTAAAATCACAAAGCGTGTATGGTTGTGCGGATAATCATGAATGTCTTTTTTCGCAATCGTCAAACCATACGTTTTTGCGGCAATTTCATTGGCAATAGCCCCGACAGCTTCATCTGGATGCTCACTGATGTATTTTGCTGCATAGCCTGTTGATTCCACTGGCCGGTGAGGAATATGAGGGTACTGTTTTTTCAGAAATTGATGACACTGGGCAATCGCGTGAGGATGTGATTGAATGACATCTAACGTCTCCCAGCTCTCCGCTCTTGATGGGTGGACAAGCAAATGCTGCCGTATCGGTGCTGTCATCTCCCCCACAATGGACAACGCTTCTTCATGAATTAAATAATCAATCGTTAAGTTCACAGATCCTTCGAGTGCATTTTCAAGTGGAACGACCGCCAAATCGACTTCGCCCTTTGACACAGCATCCATACATTGCGGAATCGTTGCATAGGCACGCTGCACCGCATCTTTTGGAAAACAAGAGCATACGGCCAAATGAGTAAATGTTGCCTCTGGTCCAAAATAACCTACAGTTAATTGCTTCATCTGCTATGATCTCTCCTTTTACGCCCCAGAACCTAGAATTTCAACTTTTTCGACAAATTCAAGCTTTCTTAAATGATTCATGACGGTGTTAATATCATCGGCCATACCTGCCGTACTAATCGATAGGGTGACATTCGCTCTTCCTTGCAGCGGAATCGTTTGGTGAATGGATAACACATTACAGCCAGAGTCAGCCACAATTTGAAGCAGCCTTGACAGAGCCCCAGACCGGTCCTCAAGGTGGAAAAACAATGTGATGATCTGCTCTTTCACCATTGTATAAAATGGAAAAACAGCATCTCGGTATTTATAAAAAGCACTGCGGCTTAAATCCGCTTTTTGAACAGCATCGGCAACTGAATCCGCTTTTTTGCGATCGAGAAGCTTTTTGACTTCAAGCGTTTTTCGCATCGCATCTGGAAGTACATCCTCTCTTACTAAATAGAACGTTTCTTCTTTCACCTGTTTTCTCCCCTTTTAAAAACGGGAGAGCCCATGGTCTGGACCCTCCTGTTGATCAATCAATAAATTCGAATTCAAATTCAAGCAGACGAATGATGTCGCCATCTTTTGCACCGCGCTCACGCAAGGCATCATCGACACCCATACCGCGCAGCTGTCTAGAGAATCGTTTAACGGATTCATCTCTTGAGAAGTCTGTCATCTTAAAGAGACGCTCAAGTGCTTTACCCGTTAAGACAAATGTGCCATCAGGATCTCTAGAGATCTCAAATGGTGCATCGCCCTCATCAAATCTGTACATCACGCGGTTATCCGACAGCTCCTCTTCATTATAGAGCGGGAATTCCGGTGTTGTTTCAAGCTGATTGGCGATTTCAAATAAGAGCTCACGAAGCCCTTCTCGTGTGATCGCACTAATCGGGAACACTTTATAGTCATCCGTTAGTTTTTCTTTAAATGCCGCTAGATTGTCAGCTGCATCTGGCATGTCCATTTTGTTTGCAACAATGATTTGCGGACGCTCTGTCAATCTCATATTGTACTGCTCAAGCTCTTCATTAATCGTCACATAGTCTTCGTATGGGTCACGCCCTTCAAGTCCAGACATATCAATGACATGGACAATGACACGTGTACGCTCAATATGACGTAAAAATTGATGACCTAAGCCAACGCCTTCGTGCGCTCCTTCGATCAGTCCTGGCAGATCCGCCATAACAAAGCTTCGGTTATCGTCTGTTTCAACAACTCCGAGGTTCGGCACAAGCGTTGTAAAATGATAATCCGCAATTTTTGGTTTCGCAGAGGAGACAATTGAAAGCAGCGTTGACTTCCCGACACTTGGGAAACCAACAAGTCCAACATCTGCAAGTACTTTTAATTCTAAGATGACGTCACGTTCTTTACCTGGCTCACCGTTTTCAGAAAGCTGTGGCGCAGGGTTTGCTGGTGTTGCGAAGCGTGAATTTCCACGTCCGCCACGTCCGCCTTTGGCAATCACAGCCCGCTGCCCATGCTCTGTCAAGTCAGCTAGTACTTGTTCCGTCTCTGCATCTGTCACAACCGTACCAGGCGGAACTTTGACAATCATTTCTTCCGCATTTCGGCCATGCTGGTTTTTACTCATTCCATGCTCGCCGCGGTCAGCCTTGAAATGACGCTTATAACGAAAGTCCATTAACGTTCTAAGTCCTTCGTCTACTTCAAATACAACATCTGCACCATTTCCGCCGTCGCCGCCTGCTGGGCCGCCCTTTGGTACATATTTTTCACGACGGAACGCCACCATACCGTTTCCGCCGTCACCGCCTTTAACATACACTTTAACCTGATCTACAAACATAACTTCCTCCGTTTCTCTGCATCACATATCTCGTTCTTGCCTCAAACAAAGCTCAATCATGGACTCATGAGGCGTCACATGAAATTGCGTTATACTCATACATGGATAGTTTGCGTCATGAAACGCATTTAACGCATCCAAACTTGTTAATTTTCCTTTGAAATCAAAATATAAGATCACATCATTTTCTTCATGATCTGTTTGGAACGTGACCGTTAAATGATTTTCAGTTTTTTGGCAAACTGATTGATCGAATATCGAAAACAACTCCTGTGATACCGTTAGCAGCTGCGATTCATATGCTGATAAGTCTCGGGTTTCACCAAGCACTTCATATTCTAAGGTGATAAAATGCGACTCCCAATTAAATGTTAGAAAGTAATAGGCCAATTGGGGAATTTTTAAATTTGAGAGTTTGGATTCATGCTGTGCTTCAATGACCATTTCTTCTATAATTTCAAACACGCGGTCATATTTTTCTAATGTCAAGTTGCCTTTGATCAGCTGTAATTTATTCATCCAGTCGTGTCTTGAACGACTGAGCAGATAGATCAATTCATTTGTTAATGCAACGTGAGTTAATTTTTCATTTTCTTTACTTGGTATCTCTTCCATTATCGCACTCCCAATCGTTTGGTCTCTCTTTTAGGAGTCTTATCATCAATATGTCTCCCTGAATTATAACAGAGAAGACAGCATAGAAAAACACTAGTTATGTGAGGAAAGGTTGTTTTTTCTGATCGTATAGGAGAAAATGAGGCAAAGTCAGCAAACGTTCTTTGATATTTATGGAGTGCATCTTCTTTTATCATCTTCGGTACTGCTTGTAAAAGTGAAAAAAACTCCAGTCAATGACCGGAGTTTTTAGCAATTATTGTGCCGCAGGATATACGCTCACTTTTTTACGGTCACGACCGAAACGTTCGAATTTAACCGTTCCGTCGATTTTAGCGAAAAGAGTGTCGTCGCCTCCGCGTCCAACGTTTTCACCTGGATAGATTTTCGTTCCACGTTGACGATAAAGGATAGAACCACCAGTTACGAATTGACCATCAGCACGTTTAGCGCCTAAACGTTTAGACTCAGAGTCACGTCCGTTCTTTGTAGAACCTACCCCTTTTTTAGATGCGAAAAATTGAAGATCTAATCTAAGCATGAAGTTCACCTCCTATTTTTTTGTTGATATTCTCACATAATCGTGATAATCTCGTTCAATTGTCTCTAAGGAAACGACCATGCCTTCTAAAAGCAGCTGGGCTTTTTCAAAGGATACTGGATCTGTATCAGCCGGCAGTTCAAAAGAGAAGTAGCCGCCTTCTTCACCAATATCAAGCAGTGGGTCCAATCCTGTCAGTGCAATAATTGAATTGACTGAGCCGAAAACAACAGCAGATACACCTGCACAAACGAGATCCTGACCTTTTTCAGCAAACTCGGCATGTCCAGTCATCTGAAAAGACGTAATGCTTTCATCTGCTGATGACCGAGTAATGGTTGCTTTGATCATATCACTCACACGCCTTAAGCGTTGATTTTTTCGATAACAACTTTAGTGTAAGGTTGACGATGACCTTGTTTCTTGTGGTTGTTTTTCTTCGGTTTGTACTTGAACACAGTAATTTTCTTACCGCGACCTTGTTTTTCAACTTTAGCCGTTACTGTTGCTCCAGCAACTGAAGGGTTACCCACTTTGACAGTGTCTCCGCCGACAAACAATACGTTTTCGAAAGTTACTGTTTCACCTGCTTCAGCAGCTAGTTTTTCAACATAAACAGTTTGACCTTCTTCAACTTTTACTTGTTTACCACCAGTTTCAATAATTGCGTACATCTCTGCACCTCCTAATAAACTCAGACTCGCCGAATACAGGGGGCCATAGGCTCTTTACACCTGCTCCGCGCGGTTGTAGCACGGGTGCTACATATCCATAACATTAAAAAATATATCAAACTAGACGCAGAATGTCAATGTATTTTCACCATTAGTACGGTAAAAGAAGCTCTTCCATTGAGGAGGTCGTTCTGCGATCTGAAAAATACGCATGGAGCAGTTCATTTTCATCAAGCTGACTCATCTTCACGCCATCTCTTTCAATAATAATCGGATGCTTGCAGCCCTTTTGAAATCGTGCCATCACTTCGTAAACTTTTTCCTCTGCACTTGCTCTCAGCGGAATCAGTTTTTCTACCTTTTGCTCTTTTTTACCGTAATACCGTTCTAGTAAAAAACGAACCCTGACGTAATGCCTCTGCCTGTGCTCCATCACGAGTGAATAAGCTAAAAAAGTGAGCAGCACCCAGCCATTGAATTGCAGCGGTGCAAACAAAAGTAATCCTGCTGTCAATAGACCGAAAAAGACAAGTGAGCCTTTTATGGCTAGAGCATGTGCACGTTGGAAAGGGTAAAAAATAGATAAGAGCAAAAAGAATAATTTTCCGCCATCAAGCGGCCAAATGGGCAAAAGATTGACAAGAAAAATCGCCATATTATAAAAGGTAAACATCGTAAAGACGTCATGCGAGATAAGAGAAGCCTCCATGAACAGCCACGCCATGAGCTGGAGCGGTACATGCTGAAGCGGCCCGCACAAAATGACCGCCAGCTCCTCTTTTAGCGGACGGTTTCCATGTTCCTCTACTTCAACCGTTCCGCCAAATGGCAGTAAAAAAATCCGCCGAATGCGCCAATGATAATAGCAGGCAGCCGCTGCATGTCCAAGTTCATGGACACAGACGATCACAAGCAGGCAAAGCAGCGGCTTAATTTGACCTGACAGAATCGCAAACGCCATCACAATCCACAGCAGCGGATGGATGTGAATTTTCGTCAGCATGAGCAGCCATCTATTCAAAGGTCATCACCTGAATAGGATCGATAAATTGTTCATTTTGTTTAATGGCAAAGTAATACGTGCCCTTCCCTTGATCATCAAGCGAAATCTGGCCAATTTTTTCACCTTTATCAACAAAATCGTATAAGGCCACATCGGCTTTCTTTAATTGACCGTACCAGCTATAGCTGTTATCTGCATGCTGCACCACCACGGTAAGCCCTGTATCGCTTTTCTTTTTCACCTCGACCACATAGCCTTCCTTCATACTATCAATGGCTTCAGCGGATGTTTCAACTTTGACCCCTGCTCCATTTTGCGTAAAGGATTCCTGCACTTTACCAGAGGCAGGCACAGCTAGTTCTTGATTCGCTTGTACGTCCTTTTGGCCCTCTTTTTTCTCTGTTAAAAATGCCAGCGGATGTCCGACTGTTTTTTCAATCCAGCGGTTGGCAGCAGCAAATTGAAAATCTTGCTCAAAGGTCTGAGTAATCACCGGCTTCAGCTGCTGAAACGGACCTGCCTGACCTTTAAACGAAATGGCAGCAATCAACACAAGGGACGCTGATAATAAGCATTTAAGCACAAAGGTATTCGGGTTAAATAAGGGATGACGATATTTCTTTGGCTGATGAGACGCCGGTTCATAGGAGGTCGAGCCAGAATGCTTTTCTTCCTCTGTCAGCATAACCCATGGCGGGATATCCTCTTTTTTCTTGAAAGCCGTCTTCTTAGGAGGAGCAGCTGGCTGCATCGTTTTGCGGCGCTGCGCGATTTTCTTTCGGTACTCGTCCACTCTTTTCATGAGATCACCCTTTACATACAAACAGTTTGTACATTTTATGTGACAACCTCATCTGATATGCAACAAAAAGACCGATTCTAAATCGAATCGGTCTCAGCGTGTAGACAAACCCTAGCATTCGTTGTCAGGTCTGCGCTCCAGTGCTCGTCCTTACTAGACTGTAAAGGTTTTCTATCACGATTATGCTCTTACACCAAAAAATGCTTTCAGCTTTGCAAACATTCCCTTGTTTTCTTCTTCAAAGGATTGAAGCGGAACAGATTCGCCTAGTACGCGGCGGGCAATATTGCGATAGGCAATCGATACTTTGTTTTTAGCATCCATAACAATCGGTTCACCATTGTTTGAAGCCTTAATCACATCATCATCATCTGCTACGATGCCAAGTAGATCAATCGATAAGTGATGTACCACTTCATCTACATCCATTGAATCGCCATTTTTCGCCATGTGTGTACGAATACGGTTGACAATCAAACGAGGCGGTTCGATATCTTCTTGTTCTAACAAACCGATGATTCGGTCCGCATCTCTCACAGCTGAGATTTCAGGTGTCGTCACGACAATGGCCTTGTCTGCACCTGATACAGCATTTTTAAAGCCTTGCTCAATTCCAGCAGGGCAGTCAATGACAACATAATCAAAGTCTTGTTTCAATGATTGAATTAATTCTTTGATCTGTTCTGGCTCTACAGCCGTTTTATCACTTGTTTGAGCAGCAGGTAAAAGATACAAAAGATCCTCGAAACGCTTATCTTTTACAAGCGCTTGGTGAATTTTGCATCTTCCTTCTACTACATCAACTAGATCATAAATAATGCGGTTTTCAAGCCCCATCACGACATCCAGATTCCGAAGGCCGATGTCCGTATCAACTAGACACACTTTTTTCCCTTGAATTGCTAGTGCTGTGCCTAAGTTTGCAGATGTTGTTGTTTTGCCAACGCCGCCTTTTCCTGAGGTAATCACAATAGCCTCGCCCAATTTCACATTCCTCCCTCAAGCCTTGTCAGATTAGGTCTTATATGAGCCAATTGCTGCAGGCGTTCAATGATCATATTGCCATCTATATCTAAATAAGCACATTCCATTTCATTTCCATCTTCTTTTTGGTCTGGCGCGCGGTTAAAAACTTGTGCGATGCGAAGCTGTGTTGGAATCATATGAGATGCCGCAATAACAGCCTGTTTGTTGCCATTACATCCAGCATGCGCCACACCTTTTAAAGCGCCAAGCACAAAAATATTTCCTCCTGCGCGAATCGTTCCGCCAGGATTGACATCTCCTATTAATAAAAGATCTCCTTCGACATGCAGCACCTGTCCAGAGCGTACAATTTTTGCTACAGAAGTAATTTCAGCCTCTGCTTTTAATCGTCTCGCCTCTTCAGTTGACATGACTTCACTTTCAATGGAGTGGATGACGAGATGTTCATTTTCAGACACCGCTTCAGTCAAACGCGTCTCCTGATCCTCTGTTAAATACCGAAAACCAAGCTTAATATGCACATTGACCTTATGTCCTTCTCTTCCATCTGTATATTGCTCAAGTAATAGAACCTCTCGCAAGCCGGAAAGAAGGTCATCAAACGAACAGTCATCATTTAACTGTAATGTTAATCCGTTTTTTGTACCTTTTATCGTCACATATTGCTGTTTTTGAGTTTTCAAGATGCTCACCTCAACAACATACTCATTTCGCCGTAATTGGACAAACTCCTGCTTTTATTCGTCGATCAGTCCTTGTTTCACGTGGGTGAAAAAGAGCCTAAACGGCACAACAAGTATGAGAGACGCAGCAGTATTTAAAAGAATCGTTGGAATAAAGCGTTCGATGACATACGTATTAAACGGCATAATCCCTGGTTGAATTGTCGCTTGAACGCCGTATACATAAAACTCCATCACGGAAACAGCAATAATCGACAGAAAGACAACGACTAACATATTCGTTTGCAGAACTTTAAAGGCTTTTGCTAGCAAATAGCAAAGCGCCCCAAAGCCAAACATATGAACACCAAGTATGCCTGTATATGAAATATCATATAAAAGTCCAAAGATAAATCCGTAAATCACACCATATTTTTGATTCACAAAAGCAGTCATAAATACAAGTGCGAGTAAAATGAAATGAGGAGCTAAAATTTGATTCTCTGAAACAAATGGGAGCTTCACTAAATCAACAAAAATGCTGTCAAATACGAAGATAAACAACATGACGAAAGCAAGAAGGACACGTTTCACGAGCCTTCCTCCTTCGTCAATTCAGATGCATCTGCTGTACTTGTGCTGCGATTCACCACAATCACACGGTCTAAATTGTTGAGTTCAGCCGCTGGTTCTACGTAAATGATCTTTGTCAGGCCGTAATGGTCTGGCTCGATTTCACTTACCTTACCAATCGTTAAGCCTTGCGGGAATACGCCCCCTGCTCCAGATGTTTCAACAAGATCTCCTTTTTTGACATCCCCATCTGCATCGGATTTCAGAATATTCATAGTCAGCATTTTTTTCTTGCTGTCATAACCGTTAATGATTCCATTGAGTTCTTCTTTGCCCTTTTTCGCAAAAATTTTCGTTGAAATTCTATTATTTTGGTCAGTAGAGCTTAGCAATCTTACAGTCGAAGTAAAATTGTTAAGCTTATCACTTTCAATCTTCCCAATTAATGCGCCACTCTCATTAGTGACCGCCATATCTTTGTCAACGCCTTGTTTTTTCCCTTTATCAATCATCACAAAGCTATCCCAAAGAGATGGGTTTCTTGCGATAACAGTTGATAGAATTGGCGTGTAATCACGAACAGAGTTCACATAGCCAAGCTGTTTGCGAAGCTTTTTGTTCTCATCTTCTAGTTCTTGAAGTTTCGCCTCATATTGGGTTTGTCCATCAAGTTTTTTTCGAAGACGCTCGTTTTCATCATATGTGTTCTTTAAATCTTGTACGTTCCCATAAATACCGGCAATAAATTGTGATGGTTTATGAAAGACACCTTGAAAAAAGCCTGTCGTATCCCCCACTAATTTTTCCGGCCATGAAGCACCTCTGCCGCTTTTCACTGAAAAACCAATCATGGCCACCAGTACGATGACACAGACAAGGAGCAACATTAATCTTTTATTCATAAAAAACTGCGGCATGTCTTACACCTCTTTAATTACGCCCGATTATCGATTATCTTTTGATTTTCCTTTGAACAAATGAATATGTTCTAGTGCTTTCCCTGTTCCGATCGCCACACAGTCAAGCGGATCTTCAGCAATAATGACTGGCATTTTCGTTTCATCGCTAATGACTTTGTCAAGATTACGCAGTAATGCACCGCCCCCTGTTAAAACAATTCCGCGGTCCATAATATCTGCTGCCAGCTCAGGCGGGGTTTTTTCAAGCGTCATTTTTACTGCATCGACAATTGTTTCCACCGTATCGCGAAGCGCTTTTGCAATCTCTTCTGCCGTAATAGAGATTGTTTTTGGCAGACCTGTTAAAAGGTCACGTCCGCGAATGTCCATCTCATCATGTACATCAGGCTGCGCAGAACCGATTTCCATTTTAATCGCTTCTGACGTACGATCACCAATCATCAGGTTATACGTTTTACGGATGTAGCTGCTGATCGCATCATCCATTTCATCACCTGCAACACGGATTGATTGTGATGTCACAATGCCGCCAAGAGAAATAATCGCTACTTCTGTTGTACCGCCGCCAATATCCACAACCATACTTCCTGTTGGCTCCCATACAGGCAGGTTAGCACCGATTGCCGCAGCAAATGGTTCTTCAATCGGGTATGCGTCACGTGCACCAGCTTGTCTTGTTGCATCAATAACTGCACGCTCTTCTACAGCTGTAATGCCAGATGGCACACATACCATGACGTAAGGTTTACGAGCAAAAAGCCCTTTGCCTTTTAATGCTTGATTAATGTAATATTTCATCATTGTTGCTGTCGTCTCGTAATCTGCAATGACTCCGTCTTTCATTGGGCGTAGTGCCACAACATTACCAGGTGTACGGCCAATCATATTTCTAGCATCATTTCCGACCGCCACTATAGACTTCGTATCAGTTTCCAAAGCTACGACCGAAGGTTCTCTCACAACAATGCCTTTTCCTTTAATAAAAACAAGCGTATTCGCTGTTCCAAGATCTATTCCAAGGTCTTTTGTACCAATTCCAAACATATGTATGTATCTTCCTTTCTTAAACCAAAATTCCCTTAGGGAAAAACTCATAAACTCTATTATATCGTAAAACATTGAAAAAAAAAGTGTTACAAATACCCTTTTTCCTTCAAACTCACAAATTTTTGATCACCTATGACAAGATGATCAAGCAGCTGTATTCCAATCAGCTTTCCACATTCAAATAGTCTCTGTGTGACTTCAATATCTTCCCTGCTGGGCGTCGGATCTCCAGATGGATGGTTGTGCACACAAATAAATGAAGCAGCGGACCGTTTAAAGGCCTCTTTGAAAATTTCACGCGGGTGAACGATGGATGAGTTCAGACTTCCAATAAACACGGTATGTTTATGAAGAACTTGATTTTTTGTGTTGAGATAAAGACAAACGAAATTTTCCTGTTGTAAAAACCTCATATCTTCCATCACAAAGTTTGCCCCATCCTCTGGTGTGCGGATTACATAGCGGTTGTCCGTCGTTTGATGGTGTAATCTAGTGCCGAGTTCTAAAGCAGCTAAAAGAGAGACCGCCTTCGCCTTTCCAACTCCTCGAATCTTCGACATTTCTTCAATTGAGGCTTCTCTTATAGTGCGAAGACCGCCAAATGTTTGCAGAAGTCTTGCGGAAATTTGAAGAACTGATTCCTTATTTGTGCCTGTCCTTAAAAGAATCGCAACAAGTTCATGGTTTGACAGACTGCCGGGACCATATTTGATCAATCGTTCTCTCGGCTTTTCATCTTGAGGAAAATGCTTTAGCAACATAGGGAAATCGTTCATGATGCCCACTCCTTTTAGATTCCTTCCTGTCATCAAAAAGGGGTGATTCCAAATGTTTCGAGCACTCTAACTGTTTTGGCAATAGGGAGACCTACAACGGAAAAATAATCACCATCTATTTTTTGAACAAACAGTGCGCCTTTTCCTTGAATGCCATAGCTTCCCGCTTTATCAAGCGGTTCTCCCGTTTCGATATAGCGGTCTATTTCATTTTGCGTAAGTGTCCAAAACGTTACTTCTGTCTGTTCATAAAATGTTTCTTTTCTATTCTCTGACTGAATCGTGACACCCGTCAAGACTTGATGTGTCTTTCCTGACAATAATTGAAGCATTGAGGCCGCTTCTTCCTTGTCTTTTGGTTTCCCAAGACATTTGCCGTCAATTGCAACAATCGTATCTGCACCAATAATCACAGCTTCGGGATATAATCTTTGAATATCACTTGCTTTTTGTTCTGCCAACCATTGGACGTTCTCTGCAGGAGAAAAGTTTCGATTTATTTCTTCTTTTAATTGACTTGCTTGAATGTCATAAGAAAACCCTGCTAGATCAAGCAATTCTTTTCTTCTAGGTGATTGAGATGCGAGAATCAATCGGTTCATGTTTGTTCATCCTTTCAGGGTTTAGCCTAAGAAGTAAGATACCCATTCATCCTATCAAATGTACATCTTACGGACAATTTACGAAAATTTCATTTTTCATGTTCCTTCATCATTATGTTGGATGCAAAAGAAAAAAACTAGTCATTTTTTGACTAGTTTGGTTTCTTAAAATATGATTTTACGTATTTAATTGATCAAGCAGTGCCTGCTGAGATTTCCACGCGTTTTCAGCAGTAGGTTCATTTAACAGTTGTACCGCTTTCAGCAAACTACTTTTAGCTGGTGCGTCCGTTGTTTTGGCACTTTCAAGCTCAGAGATCAGCTGCGTAACGTCCTTTTGATCTACATCATCTCCTGCAATGACCTTAGAGGATAATAGAGATGCCTTTTCTATTAAACTAGTCAGCTCATCCGGTACTTGAAATGAGAGCTCCTTGCCTCCCCATGCCTCAAAGTGCTGATCAATCAGCTTCTTCCCAACAGCACTTGTCATGCCCTGTTCTGTCGCAAGCCCAGCAATGACATAATAGCCATCATCCATTGAGATCTTTTTCCCCGCATACCCTGCTTCTTTTAAACTGCCAACTAATTCATCTGCTCCTTTTTCAGAGGAAAACTTTCCAGCCTGTACGACATAGGTTGAAAAATGGCCAGAGGCGCTTTTTTCATCTTTATTCTCT